>CAZXXV010000473.1:0-3631 GCA_964644725.1 uncultured bacterium | reverse complement strand
CAGCCGGATGCGACGGTGTATGACGCGCTCAAGTTGATGGCCGAGAAGAATGTCGGGGCACTGCTGGTGCTTGAGAAAGGGAAACTGGTCGGCATCCTCTCGGAGCGAGACTATGCCCGGAGGGTGATCCTCAAAGCCAAGTCCTCGCTGAAGACCCCCGTCAGGGACATAATGATCGAGCGGGTGAGGTTCGTGCGGCCTGAACAGACTATCGAGGAATGCATGGCCCTGATGACCGAGAAGCACATCCGACATCTGCCCGTGCTCGTGGGCGATCAGGTCGTGGGCATCGTCTCCATCGGCGATCTGGTCAAGGCCAGCATCGAAGAGAAGGACTTCATGATCAAGCAGCTCGAAAACTACATCACAGGGGGCCGCTAGCGGTCATCGTTCCCCATGGTGGCGCGCATGTGGTGGTACGGTGTCGTCCTGGTGGGCGTGGCCATCCTCGCGGTCATCGGATATTTCACGATGATCGGCGTGAAGCCCAAGGTGGCCCGGCCTGCGGTGGGCGCGGCCGTCCGTGCCGAGATCCAGGCGCTGGAACGCCGGCTGATGGAGCATGTGCGGACCCTCGGGGAAACCATCGGCGAGCGCAACCTGCACCGGCCGCTGGCCTTGCGCGAGGCCGCGGACTACATTCGACAGGTGTGGAAGAACCAAGGGTTCGAGGTGGCAGAGGAGCGTTTCGAGGTCCTGGGTCAGGCGTGTGTCAATCTGGTGGTGGAGCAGAAGGGGTCCGAGCGGCCCGGGACGATCGTGCTTGTGGGGGCACATTACGACTCCGTGATCGGAAGCCCGGGTGCCAACGACAACGCCACGGGCGTGGCGATCCTCCTGGAGATGTCACGGGCTGTGAGGCAAGAGGTCCTCGCCAGGACCGTCCGGTTCGTTGCCTTTGTCAATGAGGAGCCACCCTACTTCCTCACGGAGCTGATGGGCAGCCGCGAGCACGCCCGCCGGGCCCGCCAGCGGGGAGAGAACATCCTGGCCATGTTCTCGCTCGAAACCCTCGGATACTATTCCAACGCCACCGGGAGCCAACACTATCCGCCCCCCTTCGGGGCGTTCTATCCACGGACCGGGAGCTTCCTGGGGGTGGTAGGAAACCTGGCGTCGCGGAAACTGGTGGTGGATTTCCTGCGGCAGTTCATGTCGGTGAGCGACTTCCCGGCGGAAGGGATCGCCACATTCGAGTGGATCCCTGGAATAAACTGGTCCGATCACTGGTCCTTCTGGAAGGAGGGGTATCCTGCCCTCATGCTCACGGATACTGCCCCCTACCGCTATCCCGAGTACCACACCATTCGCGATCTGCCGGATAATGTCAACGGGCCAGAGTTTGCCCGCGCCGCCCACGGGATCATCCAGGCCATCCGCCGAATGGCCAGCGCGCCATAGGCTCAACGCATTCTGTGGGAAAGAGCTTGATAATCACAAGCCCGAGGAGCGGACCGGTGACTCTTTTCGGGATCGACTCGGTTGGGCTGGAAGCTTACCAGGTTCCGAGAGGATGATGAAGGTGATGGAGCCCTAGCCGCAGATTTGCACTGGCCCCGTAACGCGGAAGAATGGAAGCAAATTCGGGGCCGACGGCCCCGTAGACGTCAGCTTCACCCGATCCCGTCGCTCCCGCAGCATCCGCCTCCGCCGGCCTTGGCAGCAACGGAGGACAGGATGCGCTGGACATTCGTCTTGCCACAGGTCGGGCAGACATGGACAGCTGTCGGGTCCACCCGCTACACGAACACCTCAAAAACCTGTTCACAGTCGAGACATTGATACTCGAGGAGCGGCAATGCACTGACCTCCCTCTCGGATGTTCTTATCTCACCTGCTTTCCGGCAAGATCCTTCCGTTACGAACGGACGTTGCTTCTCCGTTGAGATCCAGTCGGCGAACTATAACAGAGCATCGGCCAATGCGAAAGAGAGCTAAACCTATCCGCAGATACTGCTTGTCTTGGGCGAGCTTATGTCCGCGTGAGGGCGCGTAGGGCGGCGTCCACGTCGGAGAAGTCAGTGAAGAGCATGTCGGGCGCGCAGGAGGCAAGCTCTTCGTAGGTGTGTTGGCCGGTGGCGACTGCGACGGACCGCGCTCCACAGGCGCGGGCGCAATCCACGTCGAGCGGGGTGTCGCCAATGATGAAGATCTGCTCATAGGGAAAATCATGCCCGGTGAGAGCCCGTGCGCGCTCCCGGGCGATGGCCGGAAGCCGCCGCCGATCAGCGTCGTCCGAACCAAAGGCGCCGACCCGAAAGTGCGGCAGGAGCCTTGTGGGTCGCAACTTCGCGCGGGCGCCCAGCTCGATGTTGCCCGTGAGGAGGCCCACCAGCGAGTCCTCTCGCGCGCTGAGTGCTCGGACGAGTTCCGGGATACCCGGCATTGCCTGGACCGGGTGGCCATCGTCAATCAGCACATCGAGGTGGCGGACGTAGGCCTCGAAGCAGGACGGGAGCCGAGCGTAGATCACGTCGTCAGGCACGCCGGCCGCATGCATCACGTCGAACACGATCCGCGGGTCGGTCTTGCCTCGGGTATCGTATTCCGCGTAAGCCGGCGGAGTGCCGTACACGGCGATCATTGCTTTCGTAAGGGCGATGCGACCGACGCCGTGCGCCCAGATGAGCGTGCCGTCAATGTCGAGTAGGAAAAGGCGCATCTTAGAATTCGATCCTAGAGCCGAGAGCCGGGTACCCCCAGGGTGTCCAAGAGCCGCGGACCGAGACCCCCAGGCGCACACCTGGGTGGCAGTCGGTCGCCTGCATAAAGATAGCGAATCTACGCTATCTGCGCAACCTGTGGAATCCGCGTAATCCGGGAATGAAGCAGCGCTTTGACCTCCGCCTTGTGCGTCCCCAGCGTTCCTTCCGAAGGATCTGTGGAGGGACCGGCCTCCAACGTTCACTCACCAAGGTGTGGGCTCACCATCCGTTCCGGACGGACGTGCCGGTCGAACTCCTCTGCTGTCAGGTACCCCAGGGCCAGCGCGGCCTCCTTGAGCGTGAGGCCTTCCCGGTGCGCCTTCTTGGCGATATCCGCGGCCTGGTCATAGCCCAGGATCGGCGCCAGCGCTGTCACGAGCATCAGGGACCGCTCCAGATGCTGTCGGATGCGGTCGCGGTCCGGCTCGATCCCACGGGCGCAGTGCTCCTCGAACGACTCGCACGCGTCGGCCAGGAGTCGCACCGAGTGAAGCACGTTGTGGATGACGAGTGGCTTGAACACGTTCAGCTCGAAGTTCCCTGAGGCCCCGCCCACGGTCACCGCCACGTCGTTGCCGAAGACCTGGGCGCAGACCATGGTGAGCGCCTCACATTGCGTGGGGTTCACCTTCCCGGGCATGATGGAGCTTCCCGGCTCGTTCTCAGGGATCGTGATCTCACCGATGCCGCAGCGCGGCCCCGAGGCCAGCCAGCGGACATCGTTGGCGATCTTCGTCAGGCTCGCCGCCAGCGTCTTGAGCCCCCCGTGTGCCGCCACCAGGGCGTCATGGGTGGCCAGGGCTTCGAACTTGTTCTCGGCCGAGACGAACGGGTGGCCCGTCATGTCCGCAATCTTCTTCGCCGCGCGCCGGGCGAACTCGGGATGGGTATTCAGCCCCGTTCCCACCGCCGTCCCGCCAATGGCC
>CAZXXV010000472.1:0-3634 GCA_964644725.1 uncultured bacterium | reverse complement strand
ATCTACCGGTGGGGATTCGTAATCAGCAGGTCGAGGGTTCAAGTCCCCCCGCCGGCTCCACGCGATTGGATCGCCGTCCCTGCGGGAGGGTGACTTCCTTGCGTCGGACCGAGGCAAGGCGAATTCACACGGCGGTTGAGAGGAGGACGCGGACGGTGAGGCGGTGGGGTATCTGGCTGTTCGGAGGACTCGTCGGGGCGGCCATCACGGGTCTGGCGCTTGCCGCCCAGGGGTCGGATGGAGCCAAGCCCCCGGATCGCCAGCTGCAGGCCGAAGCGCATTACGAACTCGGCGTAATGTACCACGAGCGGGTTTTCGAATCCCTGGACCAGGCCATTGCCGAATACGAGAAGGCTGTCAAGCTGAAGCCGGACTACGCCGAAGCCCACTTCAACCTGGCGCTCTCGTATCACACCAAGGCCAAGCTGGGCACGGACGATAAGGTGCTGTACAGGAAGGCCCTGGCCGAGTACAAACTGTACCTGAAGTACAGCCCCCAGGGGGACCTGGCCGCCAAGGCCAAGCAGAACATCAAAGCCGTGGAGGCGAGACTCCGGTAGTGACCGGGCGCGACATGGGCAGGTGAGGATCATGCAGTGGTGTGCAGTCTGTGCGGCCAACTCTAACGGATGGACCCGGCGCCAATTCCTCTTCGCGCTGGGACAGGCGGGCCTGGCCACGGCGATTGTCCCCCGATCCGGCGCGGCCTTCACCATCGTGGATGAGGCCGCCGACGTGGGCATCGGCCGCGAGGCCGACCCCGAAATCCTCAAGCGATTCGGCTACTATGACAGCCCGGACCTGCAGAACTACATCGCCCAGGTCGGCCTGCGCGTGGCATCTTTGACCGACACCCGTTTCAGCTTCCAGTTCAAGGTGGTGGACCAGGCCTACGTCAACGCCATGGCCCTGCCGGGCGGTTTCATCTACGTGACCCGGGGGATGCTGGCGGAATTGAACGACGAGGCGCAGCTCGCCGGTATCCTCGGCCACGAGATCACCCACGTCAACTCCCGTCACGGGGCCAAGCTGCTCACCAAGGCGCTCGGCGCTCAACTGGCAACCCTCGTCGGGGTGGGGGCCGCTGCGGCAGCGGGCGGCGGCAGCGCGGTCGCGCCCATCGCCATGATCTCCAGCCACATCACCAACTATATGCTCCTGGGCTACGGGCGCGATTACGAGATTGAGGCGGACGAGGTGGGCCTGCGCTATGCCCACCGGACGGGCTACGATCCCCGGCGCATGGTCACCTTCCTCCGGGGCATGCGCCGCTCGGAGATCCTGCGCGGCCAGTCAATGTATCACGGCTTCGACGCCACCCATCCCGACACGGCCATCCGAATCGCCAAGGCGGACACCATGGCGAACATCCTGGTCAGCGAGGGAGGACCCCTGGAGGTCAAGGCCGACAACTACAAGGCCCAGCTCGACAGGCTGAAGTACGGCGAGGCCAAGGAGCAACTGCGCCTCAAGGTGTACACGGTGAAGGCCGGCGACACCCTGGCCAGCATCGCCCGGGAGGAGATGAGGGATGAAGGCCAACGGTTCCAGCTGGCCAGCCTGAACGGCCTCCGGGACGACGCTGTCCTCACGCCCGGTTCCCGCCTGAAGCTCGTCATCAAGAATACGCCTGGGTCCCGCCTAGATCTCATCATCGAGGAAAAGAAATAGCCAATCCCTCATGGAGGCATCCGTCATTTCCTGGATCCCGCGCGGGATCACCACCGCCCTCTTGACCCCGTTTTCAGAGGCGCAGCGTGTCAGGGTCGGCACGGCCCTGCGTGACCTGAGGTTGCTCCGCACCTGAAGCCCGCGTTTCCTCCAGGACCGGTCGGTATGTCCGAGAGCGCACCGGAGATGGTCGATGACCGGGGGGTTGAGGTCGAGCGGATGTTCTCGGCCATCGCCCCCCGGTACGATTTTCTCAACCGCGTCCTGAGCGCCGGGCGCGATCGCACTTGGCGGCGCGAGGCGGTGACCGCCACGGCTCTTCCACGGGAGGGCATCCTGTTGGACGTGTGCACGGGGACGGCCGACATGGCATTGGAGGCTGCCCGGCAGTTCCCCGACGCACGGATCGTCGGCGTGGACTTCAGCCACCCCATGATCGCCCTCGGTGTGAGCAAGGTCTCCGGCGCAAACCTTTCGGATCGGATCGCACTGCAGGTCGCCCCGGCCGAGACCCTGCCCTTCCCCGACGACTCCTTCGACGCAGCCACCGCGGCTTTCGGTCTGCGCAACATTCCGGATCGTCACCGAGGGCTGCAAGAGATGCATCGGGTGCTGAAGCCGGGTGGCCGCGCAGTGATCCTCGATTTCACCACACCGCCTGGAGCATTGCTCCGACACATCTACCTCTGGTATTTTCACCGCATGTTGCCGAGGATCGGCCGGCTGGTCTCGGGACACCCGTCGGCCTACTCCTACCTTCCAGATTCGGTGAAGGACTTCCCCTCTCCCGAGGGACTCGCCGAATGGATGCACGAAGCGGGCTTCTCCGAGGTCTCTTACCGGCTGCTGACCGGAGGGATCGTGGCGATCCATGTGGGCGTGAAGTGAATGGGAGCTTTCAGCCATCGGCGGTCAGCCCTTCGCCTCCGCAGGCTGTATCAGGCTGAGAGCTGATTGCTGCCTGCTGAAAGCTGGGAAGTGACGAACTGCGAGCGATGCTGCAGAAACTACGTACCTACTTGGAGATGATCCGCTTTCCCCACACCGTCTTCGCGCTGCCCTTCGCCCTCATGGGGGCGGTCCTGGCGGCCGGCGGAATCCCTTCGGGCGGCAAAATCTTCTGGATCCTCGTCGCCATGGTAGGGGCCAGAAGCGGGGCCATGGGGATGAACCGCTTCGCCGACCGGCACCTGGACCGCCTGAATCCCCGCACGCAGGATCGCGCGCTGCCGCAGGGGCGGATCTCCCCTGGTGAGGCCCTGGCCTTCGTGGGTATCTCGTTTGGCATCTTCCTGCTGGCTGCCTGGATGCTGAACCCGTTGTGTTTCGCCCTGGCCCCGCTGGCCATCCTGATCGTCAGCGGATACTCCTACACGAAGCGGTTCACCGCCCTGTCCCACCTCATCCTCGGCCTGTGCCTGGCGTTCGGGCCCGTAGGCGCGTGGATCGCCGTCACCGGGCGGGTCACCCTCCCGGCCGTCGTCCTGGGCGGAGCCGTGGTGTTCTGGGTGGCCGGCTTCGACATCCTCTACGCCTTGACGGACATCGAGTTCGACCGCCGGAGCGGCCTCTTCTCCATCCCAGCTCGCCTCGGTGTGGATGGCGGGATCCTGGTCGCACGACTCTTTCACGCGCTCACCGCAGCCTGTCTCACACTCTTGATCCCGCTCCTGAACCTGGGTCCCGTGTACGCGGTAGGGCTTTTCCTGGCCGTGACCCTGCTCCTTTATGAGCACTGGCTGCTCCACCGGCACGGACTGGCCAAACTGGATGTCGCCTTCTTCAACGCGAACGGAGCGCTCAGTATCGGGATGTTTCTTTTCACCCTGGGCGATCTGCTCCTCGGTTGATCCCGTTCCCCCCTCACCCCGTCCCTCTCCCGCAATGGGGAGAGGGGGTAGGTGAGGCGGACGAGGGTGATGAAGCGTTACCTCGCATTCACAGTCGCTGACTTGGCCCTGGC
>CAZXXV010000471.1:0-3644 GCA_964644725.1 uncultured bacterium | reverse complement strand
GCGATACAGCCTTCCGCATCCTGGAGACGTTGACGGGGGAGGAATACCTGGCCCGTGGCACGCCCGGCTGGGAGGGAATCTTGAAGCACGGGGTCTACCACATGCACAAGGGGCTGGGTGTGGATGAATCCGTGATGTGGGGCGAATACTTCTTCGTGGAAGCCTTGACCAAGGCGCTCCACGTGCTCACCGCATAGGGCTGGAGGGTCTCACGTGCACGCAGCCGTCGGCCACCATGGCCCGGAGGCTTAGCGATGGCGGATGACCAAGTGAGAGGCAGGGGCGGCCTTCGGCGTCGCCTCACCCTGGCATTCCTGCTGGTGGGGTTGCTCCCGGCTGCGGTGGCGGGGTTTCTGGGCGTCCGCCAGAGTCTGCACGCAGCGCAGGCAGCCCGCCTGGAAAGCGAGGAGCGCCTCATCGCTCTGTCGGCGGAGGCCGTGGCGGCCACGTTGCGGGATGGCCTCCGCATCCTCCAGGTTGCAGCGGAGGATGCCGCCCTGCGCCAGGCAGTCATGGCCGGCGACCGGAAAAGGCTGAGAGAAGAGGTTCACTCCGTGCATCAACGCTTTCCCGACTTCACCTCGGTCCTGATCCTCGACGCTGCCGGAATGAACCTGGCCAGCAGCCTCGACTCCCGTCTTGTCGGTCAGGACTTCCAACATCGGGATTACTATCAGGGGGTCCTGCGATCCCGCCGTCCATACATCTCGCCGGTCCCGCATATCGGGGCGGCAACAGGACTGCCCACCCTGCCTATCGCCTCGCCCATCCTGGGGCCCCACGGCAGGCTCCTGGGTGTGCTGGCCGGAACCTTCACGCTGGAACGCCTGAGCGAGTTCTTGGCGAGCGCCAGGGTAACGGCGGCAAGCAAGATGGGCCAGAACGGGGACCAGGGCGAGGTCTCTCTTGTCTCCCCCTCCCGCGTGATCCTGGCCCACACCGAGCCGGGCAAGCGGGCCACGAAGGCCTCCGAGGCCGATGCCGGCGTGCGCGAGGCACTGGCCGGGCGGCGCGGCTCGGTCACATGGACGAACGAGTCGGGGGAGGTTCAGCTTGGGGTGTTTGCGCCGCTGCCAGAGATCGGGTGGGCATTGGTGTACACGCGCCCCTCGCAGTCGTGGCTGCTCGCTGTGCCGTATCTCTTCCCGGGCTTCCTGGCGGCGATCCTCGTGGTCCTGGGTGCGGCGGCGCTGGGAGGGGCACTGGCGGCACGGTACCTCTCGCGGCCGATCCTGGACCTCCGGCAGGCGGCGTCCCGCCTGCGCGCGGGCGAGTTTGCGACGCGCCTGCCCGAGGATCGCCACGACGAGTTCGGCGACCTGGCAGCCGCATTCAACCGGATGGCGACCGCGCTACAGGACCTGTACGCCAATCTGGAAGCCAAGGTCGCGGAACGGACCGCCACCCTCAAGGCGACCAACCTGGAGCTGGCGCGGGCTTCCCAGGTGAAATCGGAATTCCTGGCCCGCATGTCGCACGATCTCCGGACACCCCTCAATGCGGTCATCGGCTTCGCCGATCTGCTCCTCACCCAACAGGCGGGTGCGCTCACTGACAAGCAGCAGCGCTACCTCGGGCATGTGGCCAACGCGGGCCGGCATCTCCTGGAGCTGATCAACGACATCCTGGACCTCACCCGGGTGGAAGCCGGGAGGCTGGAGATCCATCCGGAGCCGTGCGAGGTGCCGCCCATCCTTGAAGAGACGCTGGCCCTGTTCCGGACCCAGGCCCAGGTCAAGCGCATCACCCTGGCGGTAGAGATCGGATCCCCGCTGGGGGAGCTGATGGCGGATCGGATCCGTTTGCAGCAGATCATCCACAACCTGCTGTCCAACGCGGTGAAGTTCACCCCGGAGGGCGGTCTCGTCACCGTCACGGCGCGGCAGACCGGCCTGGAGCTGGAGCTGACCGTGCGCGATACGGGCATCGGGATTCCCCCCGAGGATCACCAGCGGATCTTCGAGGCGTACGAGCAGGCGGGAGCGGCCGAGGGCCGGCAGAAGGGAACGGGCCTGGGCCTGGCGATCACCAAGCGGCTGGTGGAACTGCACGGCGGCAGTATCCGGGTGGAAAGCGCGCCCGGCCAGGGGAGCGCCTTCATCGTGCGCCTTCCCGGTGCCTCCCCGATCGAGGCCCGGCCCGAGGACGCCGATGTCTCGCGGCCTTTGGTCCTGGTGATCGAGGACGATCTCCTTGCGGCGGAGATGATCCGGACGCATCTCACCGGAGGTGGCTACCGCGTCGTCCTGGTCGCCAGCGGGCATGCCGGCCTGGGCGCCGCCAGGCGCCTGCAGCCCCAGGCCATCACGCTGGACCTCGGCCTGCCGGACATGGACGGCTGGCAGGTCCTGCATCGCCTGAAGGGCGATCCCGCCACACAGGCGATCCCTGTCCTCATCGTGAGCGCCCGGGAGAAGGGGGAACTCGGCCTCAGCCTGGGTGCCGTGGACTGGCTGGTGAAGCCGGTGGATGCCCAGCGCCTACTCGCCGCCCTGCAGCGCTGTCGGGAGCTGGGCGCCCCCAAGCGCTCCCTGCGGATCCTGGTGGTGGATGACGAGCGCGTGGTCCTGGAGGCACTGGAGGCGCTGCTTCGACAGGAGGGCCACCAGGTCCTGACAGCCCAGGACGGCGAGGCGGCCCTGCAGCAGGCGGAGGCGGATCGGCCGGACATCATCCTGTTGGATCTTCATCTGCCGGGCCTGAGCGGCTTCGAGGTCGTGAGCCGCCTCCGCCAGATTCCCGAGCTGGCGGCGGTTCCCGTCATCGCCTTCTCCGGGAAGTTCGTGTCGCCCGAGGAGCGTAGCCTCCTTACCCAGCAGGCGGTGCAGTTCGTCGGGAAATACGGCCCGGTTTCCCTCAACCGCTTGCTGGACGATCTGCGGCAGATCAGTTTCCTGGGCAACTGAGCCCAAAGCGACGCTGGGAAGCTGGGAGGCGGGGATGCTGGGATGCTCCGAGCTTCCAGGCCTCCTAGTTTCCTAGCCTCCTCGCCTCTAAGTGGGGGCCTCCCCCAGGGCGTCGCGGATCCGGGCGAGCGCCCGGGCCAGGCGGTCTTCTGCGGTAGCCGGATCGGCCGCCCATGTGCTGGCGAACACCTGCATGCGGACGTCCGGCCCAAAGTGGGTGGGATGGCTCTTCAGGAAGACTTCGGGTATGTCGCCGCTGATCCGGCGGAGGACGGCGGCGACCTGGGATTCGTCGCGCGCCTGCGTCGTGATCCGACGTTCCGCGTACACGGGCCTGCCGCCGCGGGATGCCAGTGCCGGCAGGACGGAGTCTTCCAGGATCGCGATCATTTCCGCAGGGACCCCGGGCAGGGCCACGAAAGTGGATGCGCCCTCTTCCAGCCACACGCCGGGGGCGGCGCCGACCGAGTTGGGGAGGGCCCTGGCACCCTGCGGGATGCGGGCCATCTTCTCGCGCGTCGGGGTCATGTCGGCGTCCTCTACGGCGCCGGCGCGGTGCAGGGCGGCGTATCGCGAGGCGACGAGCCGCCGTGCCTGCTCGTCCAGGGCAAGCGGGCGGCCCGTCGCCACGGCCAGCGCCTGGAGCGTCAGGTCGTCGTCGGTGGGTCCCAGGCCGCCCATTGTGACGATGAGGGTTGCCCCGTCCTCCAGCGCGCGGCGGATCTCGCGGGCGATGGC
>CAZXXV010000470.1:0-3681 GCA_964644725.1 uncultured bacterium | reverse complement strand
CGCCGTCCACGTACAGGACAGCGCCCGTGATGTAGCGGGCGGCGTCCGAGGCCAGGAACGCCACGGCCCGCCCGATGTCCTCGGGATCGCCGATGATCCCCCAGGGGACGCGCTTCAGCACGGCCTGGCGCAGCGCGATGTCCTCGGGCCGGGTGCTCTTGTACAGCGGGATATTGATGTCGGTGGTGATGGTCCCGGAGGCGACCACATTGACGTTAATCCGGTGCGGCGCCAACTCGACGGCGAGCTGCTTGCTGAACATGTCAATGGCCGCCTTGGTAGCGCAGTACGGACCCATACCCGCCTTGGCCACGCGGCCGTGGATGGAAGAGATGTTGATGATCTTGCCGCCACCACCCCTGGCCACCATGTGCTGGCCCACCAGGCGGGAACAATGGAAGCAACCGTAGAAGTTCGTGTGGACCACCTGGTCCCATTCCTCCAGGGGCACCTCGAGGATTGGCTTCCGGCTCACGATGCCGGCGTTGTTGACCAGGATGTCAATCCGGCCAAAGCGCTCCAGCGCGCGAGCCACCAGGTGCTCAACCTGTTCGTAGCGACCGACATCAGCCTGAAGAGAAGACGCCTCGCCGCCGCCCTCCCGGATGATCCGGACCACCTCTTCGGCGGCGTCAGCCCGGTTCACATAGTTGACGGCGACGTGCGCGCCCTCCTGGGCCAGGGTGAGCGCAATCCCCCGCCCGATGCCACGCGCTGCCCCGGTTACCAGCGCGACTTTTCCTTTCAGTTGGAGATCCATGGCCCCGTCCTCCCCGATCGTCGCGTTTTCCTGTCGTCCTGTGGGAGTTAGACGAGACGCGTATGCCTCTTCTGCGGGGAGCGCTGAATTCTACTATAGATGTCTATACAAATGTCAACCAATTCGGTTGGAAGGTCTCGTCTGCGAGTCAAGCCAGGGGTGGAAGGCCGCAGGCCCGATAGATCCGGTCCACCAGTTCGTGGGTGAGAAACGCATCCTCGCCGGAGGTGAGGGGAGCTTTCCGGATACGAACGCAGTCCAGGAAGTGGGCTACCGGCTGGTGAATCTCGCTGTCGACCAGGGCATCCCTGGCCCAGGCCCAGTCCGAGGCCGGGAGGATATGGACTGTCTTCGCCCCACCGCGGCTGACGATTGCGCGCTCCGGGAATTCGAGTTGCCCGCTCACGCCGCCGCCTCTGAAACCAGGCGACGGGCTGCCTCGCACGCGACCGGACCCGGATCCACGACGGCAACCACCTCGACATCGCTCCGCGCCTGGAGGGCCGGCAGAAGCCCCATCCGCGCGTACCCCCCCGCCCCAACCACCGCCACCCGGACCCGCTCCCCCATCGAAACCTCCTACTCTCGCTGTCGAGGGAGGACGACCTGAGCCTTGAATGGGTTGCTGCAAAGGCGGCTAGGTCTGCGAGCCACTTGTTTCCGGACACATTCGGGGAGCTGAGCGAGTGGCCCAGCCGCCCTGTGCGTCACCGGCAAAGCGCCGAGTGCGATTTAGATGCCCAGATCCGCCTTGACTCCCATCCAGCGATTGGACTTCTGGCCATTCGCCCTCATGCCGGCCGGGAGTTCGTCGGTAGCGAAGGTTACCGTGCCCTCGCCGATGCCAAGACTGCCGCAATGAGGTCGTCATCAATGCACGTCCCTTGCTCGCGCATGCGCCTGATGGCACCCTCCAGGTCTGGTACGTGGCCCTCGCGGTGCCCGTGGAGCAGTAGGCCGAGCGTTCCCCGGATGGTGATCCTCATGTTACGCGCCACGCGACGACCGTGAGCTTCGTCAATCAACAACAATGTATCCTTACGCTCCGCTGCGAGCGCGATTGCCTCGGCCTCGCCCCGACCAAGGAACGTCCCAAGGGCTGCGATGAGGTCGGTCCGGTGGGGGCGGCGACGGTGGATCCACTTGGCGCGAGCCAGCTCGCGTGCGCCGTCCTCGCCTTGGCCGCGAACTGCGACCTCCTCGTACACGGCAGGCGGAATGAGAATGCGCGAGAACAGAAACCGAAGCAGATCGAAGTGCGCTGCGCGGGCGAGATGGATCAGCCGGCCGGAGTTACACACGACCCTCATTTCGGGCGCCCCAACTCTTGGGCCAGCTCATGCTCGCTAAGGACGAAGGGAGAGATCCGGTGCCGGGCCATGAAGGTCAAGAACTCAGCCAGGCTGATCTCCAGAAGCTCTGCGGCCTTCGCGTGGGATAGCCGCCCGTCCTTGACGAGATCGAGGAAGAAGAGCCGGCGCATCTCTTCTCCCGCGGTCCGGCGGCTAAGCTGGCTGATCTCCAGGCCTCCTCGGGCAGATCAATCGAGATTCGCAGCTTTCCCATTCTACACCTCCCTATTGCCCATGCGCGTCACCATCACAGGCGCCGCAGGCGTTTTCCGGCCTCTCCCAATGGTTCGCTGTGAGGACTCATACCAATGGCTCTGTGGGCCGTGGAACCATTCCCCGGCGTCCAGAGCCTGTCGTTTTCCGAATGTGTCAAACCGATAAAGAGGATAGTACGCCTGCAGCCATGAGCGCAAATCAAATAGGCGCACGGCCTCAGCCAAGCTACCGCCAGCAGATCGTCTCAGGAAGGCTGGGCACATCGGCAAGCGGTGATGCCGGATGGGGGCAGTTCATTGAGGCCGAGACGGGGGCCCACCAAGAGGGTAGTCCTCCTCACGCCGCTCCGCACGCGGCCGGGACCACCAGGTCCTCCGCCAACTCGGGCAGGCATCGAAGCTGAGAGAGTTTCCCCAGGATAATCAGGGGCGAGGCGTTGACCGCCCATCGCCTAGCCACGCGTTAACTCCTCAGCCAGTTGTTCGGGAGTGACCTGAAAGGGCGAAACCTTCAGACGGGCAAGCGCGTCGAGGAACTCGTGCCGGCTCACCCCTGCGATCTCCGCCCCCTTGGACTGCGAGACGATCCCCATCTCGCATCATTTGGCAGCAGCCGCGAGGCGCATCTCCTTGACGAAAGCCTCGGGCGTGGTCCGCAGCGCTGAAAACGCGCCTTCCGGCAGTTCCATCGAAACTCGCATACCCATGGCCGGCTTCCTAACCCGCAACATAGGGCCTTTTTGCCCTGGCACCTTGGTGCCCGTCCGGCATCTAAGCCGACTGGCCGCCAGATCAGTCTATCCCAGATCAGGCCGAAGTCAATGCAGCAATGCTGGGCGGCTGCGTTGAGACGGGGGAACACACGGGGAGAGGCTCCCCGCGAAACGGTCGAACGTAAGGACAGGATGACGTGCGGAGGGATGAGGAGGATTCTCCGTCAATACCGAAAGTATGGACGGGGCGCTCCTTTGGTCAGGGGGCAGAAATGTGACTTATAATGCAACGTCCCGTCCCACAGCCTCCCCGCCATTGAGAGGAAGACTTTGCCTTGCCACCGAAGAAACGGCCGGGCCCGCCCTCGGAAGACGACAAAAGCGGCAACGTAGTCTTACAGACAAGGCGGCTTCAGGAAATCGAACTTATCGCACGCAACGTCCCGCCTGATTCTGCGCGTCCTCACCCGAGGTGAGCGGCACCTACCGCGTGCGGACGGAATCCAGGAAGTCGGCGCGGCCTGATTCCTATTCAATGTCCACGTCGAGGCGGTCGGAGAGGCCGAGGTCTGCAAGGGCCTGCTCAAGGTCCTTCTTGAGCGAGAGTGCGGTCGAAGCATCAACGGTGAGCTTTGCGTTGA
>CAZXXV010000469.1:2456-3692 GCA_964644725.1 uncultured bacterium | reverse complement strand
CTCATGCATACGATCCTTCTGTCCGCATAACTACATCAGGGAGAGCCGTTCACGAGGTCAGGCCTCCTCCTCGAAAAGCAACGCCGCCATCACCAAGCCTCTCGGCCGGTCGGAGGTCCGTACGTCACCTCGGAGTGCAGATTGGTCTTGTGGACTCCCGCCAGGAGCCTGCGGAGCGTGAAGGGGCGGTCAGTGATCAGCGATGCGACCAGCCGGCCCTCCTCCAGCGAGAGGTTTACCACCGTGCCTTGTCGTACCTTGGCTTCCTCCGCGAACGGTTTGGGAATACGGAGCGCCAGGATGTTTCCCCACTTCTGGACATGAACCCGCATCCGGGCGTCTCGCAGTGCTGATGCAATGAAGCTACGCGAATCGCTACCGCTATGCAAGCTACTCTTTCCGAATCGCTCCCTCGCTATCACGCGATCTCTGGAAACCACAAGAACACTCTCGCCAACCTTTGCGCTCCTGGCAAGTCGCGGCGTTCGAGCCGATCCAGTCATCCGGCCTTGCGTGCCCACACGTTGATCCGGCGGAAGGCCTCGGCGTGGGTGCCGTCGGGCTGGCCGGTGAGGTGGAGCATCGCCTCGACCACGCCGTCCCGGAACGGCTTCCGGAGGCCGGCGGGCAGCGCCTGGACGAAGGGGATCAGGCAGGGGTTATCAACCCAGCCCACGATGGCGTCCGGGCTGGGGAACCGCTGGTCTCGGTTCTCGGTCCAGGCCCGCCACTCGCCAAGAGGCGAGGCACGCAGCAGGTCCTCATACGCGGGGAGGGCGGGGAAGAACCAGGGCCAGCGGAAGCCTGCGAATGCCTCAGGGAAGGGTGGGGTCGCCATCTGCCGGCGCACGCATTCGATCAGGTTCGGACGGTTGCCGTCGCCGCCGAACTGGGCCCGCAGGATGCCCCCCGGCCTGAGCGCCCGGTGAACATTGCGCAACAGCCCTGCGTGATCGTGCACCCAGTGCAGCGTGGCGTTGGAGAAGACCACGTCGAACTCCGGCTCGAACTCCAGGTCGGTGATGTCAAGCTGTTGCACGGCCATGTTAGGGGGGCATTTGTCCCGGGCAGCCTCCAGCATCTCGGGGGCGGTGTCCGCGCCCAGCACCGACCCGCGGGGGACCTGCTCGGCGAGTTGGCGCGTGATGCTTCCGTCGCCGCAACCCAGGTCCAGGATGCGCTCGTCCCCTCGCAGCGGGAGTTCCGCGACGAGGCCGCTGCCCCATTCCCGCTGGT
>CAZXXV010000469.1:0-2356 GCA_964644725.1 uncultured bacterium | reverse complement strand
GGCAGCAGCTCATCGCTGATCACCCGCATGCTCTGGAGGGCGGCGCTGAGCGGCAATCCAGTCCAGTGGGTGCGGAGCAAGAGATAGTTGACTCCCGCCCCCTCCCAGTAGGGGCGCAGCTGCTCGTAGCATTCCTCTGGCGAGCCCAGGATGAAGCGGTCCCTGGCCAACTCGTCGAATGGACGGTGGAAGGTCTCCTCGGCGGGGAGAGCCCCGTCCTGGCCCCACCGTGCATAGGCCCCATACTTGTTCGCGAGGTGGGGACCGGCGATCTCGAGGGCGGTCCGCCGATCCCTAGCACAGAAGATCTCCCGGAAGATCGGGACGTCCCGTGGAACAGGTCGCCCACAGCGGGAGAGCGCAGCCCGGTACAGCGACATCTGGCGGATCACGGTGGGTAGGGTGGCGTGGGGCCCGATGAACCAGGTATCTCCCCACGTGGCCGCCCGCTCTACTGCCCGGTCGGTTGTGGCAGCGAACCAGATGGGCGGGTGGGGCTGCTGGATCGGGCGGATGGTCATGGTCACCTTGTTCAGCCGGCAGAAGTCGCTCTCGAAACTCACCGCCTCCTCGGTCCAGAGGCGCTTGACCAGCGTCAGGCATTCCTCGAAGCGGCGGCGGCGTTCAGCCCACGGTACATGGAAGGCGTCGAACTCCACCTGGCGGTAGCCCAGCCCGACCCCGAAGACGAAGTTTCCCCGCCAGATGACGTCCAGGGACGCCACGTGCTCGGCCACCTCCACCGGGTTATGCAGGGCAAGGAGCAGGACGCCGGCGATGCCGGTCATCCCCCCTGCCTCGGCGGCCAGCCGCGCCAGGAAAGGGACGAGTTGCAACTGCACCGCACCTTCGGTGAGATAGTGATGCCCAGTTGCGACCGCATCCCAGTCCCAGTCGCGGGCCGCGCGGACCATGACGAGCTGCTCTTCCAGGGCGGAGATCATGTCGGTCCCGGGCGGGTGCTGGTTGGTGATGTAGATGCCCACTTTCATCTCGCGTCTCCTCGTGGGATGGTCCCGTCGGTCCGGGGCCGCGTCCAGGTGGAAAAGTCTCCGCAGAATTGTTCCAGCGTCAGGGACGTGATGCGCGGGTCCGTCGCGACCTCGGCCTGCTCGCCCGGCGTGGTGTAGCCCCAGGTGGCCAGGAACAGGCTGACCGCGTCCAGGTCCGCCTGCTGCTTGACTGACCGCAGGGTCTTGAGGCGATCTTCGACGAACCAGATGTCGCCGAAACCCACACCGTGCTCCTGGCGCAGGACGCGGAGGAGATCCGCCTTGGGGCGGGCGCGCTCCTTCCCCCAGACGCAGGCGGCCGGGAATATCACGCCGTTCCTCTCCATGATCAGGTGGGCGTAGCGCGACTCCTTGGTCGTAATGACGAAGACCTGCACGTCACTTCGCAGGAGCGCCTGCAGCCGCTCCGCGATCCCGGGATAGAGATGCTGGCACCCAAGCCAGCTCGCGAGGTCCTTCTGGATCCAGGCATCCCGCGTGGCGTCGAAGCGCGCCGCCAGGTCCGCCTGGCTCAGGTGATGTTCCTCCAGGATCCGCAACCGCCACTTCGTCTGAAACTCCCGGAGGAGTGTGTCCTCCGGCACACCCTCGAGGATGGCGCGGAGCATGACGGGGAACTCCCAACCGATCTCCAGGGCGGGACGCAGGCGGACGTAGGCGGCTACCGCCTCTGGCGGCGGGCCGTCGCCGGTCCCTCCCCAGATGTCTCGGTACACCCGCCAGGCGGATTGCAGCCCCTCGTAGACGCTGTTGCAGATGACGCCGTCGAAATCCAGTGCCAGGATCTTCGGGATGGTCATCGGTTTGCCCTATCCGGCGTTCGGCGGTTCGACCGTTCGGCCGTTCGCGAAGTGCCGTACCGCCGGACTGTCGAACAGCCGAACGTCTTTCAGTCATTTTGCGCCCGTCCGGAACATCGTGAGCAGCATCTTGAAGCGCCCGCCGGCCCGGACGGCGTGGGGGACGTTGGCCGGCATTAGAACCAGCTCGCCCGTCTGGACGGTGACCGGCTTGCCCCCGATGACCAGGGTCGCAGTGCCGTCCAGCACCTGAACCAGGGCGTTAAAGGGAGCGGTGTGCTCGCTGAGCTCCTGCCCCTCGTCGAAGGCGAACAGGGTAAGGGTGCCGGTATCGGTCTTCAGCAGCGTCCGGCTCACGATGGAGCCGGGCGCGTACTGCACGGCCTCTGCGAGCGCCATCGGCTCTGCCGGGGGCAACTGGCTCTGCGGGGTGGTGGGGGTGGCCATGGGAAGATGCCTCCTTTCTGGGCTGGCTAGAGAGAGGCAGCGTGCTCGTAGTCCATCTGTTGACGGATGCGCTCTTTGACCTCGCGGCCTGCTAAC
>CAZXXV010000468.1:0-3701 GCA_964644725.1 uncultured bacterium | reverse complement strand
GAGATCAGCATCACCGCCACCACGCTGACGGTGCCGCCGATGAACGAGCCGAAGGCCGACATCCCGAGCGCCGCGCCCGCCCGCCCCTGCCGCGCCATCTGGTACCCGTCGATGCACGTGACGACGGAGGCGGCCTCGCCCGGGATGTTGACCAGGATGGAGGTCGTCGACCCCCCGTACATCGCCCCGTAGTAGATCCCCGCCAGCATGATCAGGGCCGGCACCATGTCCATGCCGATGGTGACCGGCAGCAGGAGGGCAATGGATGCGGTCGGCCCCAAGCCGGGCAGGACGCCGATCACCGTGCCGATGAAGGTCCCCAGGAGCACGGCCAGGAGATTCCCGGGGGTCAGGGCAACGGCAAAACCGTGGAACAGGGGACCGATGGTATCCAACGTCGCTCCTAATGAACCGACCCTACCAGCCCCTGGGCAGTGGGAGTACGCCGGCAGGAAGGGGAACCTTGAGCAGGACACGGAAGAGGAGGAACGAGATGAGCGCCGTCAGGACCGCGGTCCAGGCACTCGACCGCCAGGAGCGGCTCTCCACCCAGCGGAGCTGGACGAGCAGAAAGACGGTGGTGGCCGGCAGGTACCCGAGCGGCTCCAGGGCAACCACGTAGAAGGCGAGTGTCCCCAGCGCGATGCCGAATCTCCCCCAGCGCGAGCCCGGGGGCGCGCCCGAGGGTTGCGCGTAGCCCGGACGTACGATGAGCATGGTACCCAGCCCCGCCATCGTCAGCGCGATGAGCAGCGGCCAGAAGCCGGCGCCGGGGGATTTGGGGCTCCCCACCCCAAATCCCCACGAGGCCGCTGCGACCGGAATCGCCAGGAGAACGGCTCCCACGCCAAGAACCCGATCCACGGTCATGGGCAATACCCCCGGGTGCGTCGGTGTTACTTCTTCACCGCCTCGCCGATCTGGTCGTACATCGCCTTCAGGGCCTTGCGGAACTCCTCGCCGTTGAGGTAGGCCAGTTCCAGCTTCAGCTTCTCGGCGTTGGCTTTGAACTGCGGATCGTCGAAGACTTTCTTGAGGCTGTCGTGGAGTTTCTGAACGATCGGTTTCGGGGTGCCCTTCGGGAAGACGAATCCCTTCTGGTTCTCGATGTAGACGTCATATCCCAGCTCGCGCAGGGTCGGCGTATCCGGTTCCGTAGGAGACCGCGTGAGCGACGCGTTGGCCAGGGGGCGAACCCGTCCGGCCTGCACCAGGACATACGCCTCATTCGGCGAGGCGATCGCCATGTTCACATGGCCTCCGGCCAGGGCGGCGAGGTTTTCCGCTCCCCCCTTGTGCGGAACAGCGGTCAGTCGGATGCCCGCCCGCTTTTCCAATGCCAGCATGGTGGCATGGTGTATGCCGCCGACACCCGCATGGGCATACGTGTACTTGTCGGGATTCTGCTTCGCCTCCTCCACCAAGTCCTTCATGGTCTTCCAGGGGCTGTCGGCCTTCACATAGAATCCCACGCGCTCGATGATGAACCGGATGATGGGCTCGAAATCGTTGATGGGATCGAATGGGAGGCTCCGAAAGTGGGGCACGGCCACCGTCTCGCTGCCTCCTGCCACGTTCAGCGTATAGCCATCCGGTTTCGCGCTGGCGACGTACTGCGCGGCGATGGTCATGGCGGCTCCCACCTTGTTGACGACGACCAGGGGCTGTCCCACGTACTTGTGGGCCACGTCGGCCACAGCCCTGGCAATCATGTCCGTTCCACCTCCGGGGGCAGCCCCGACAATCACCTCGATTGGTTTGCTGGGATACTCCTGCGCCCCGACCGGCATCGCACCGAGCAGGACCGTGCAGGCCACTACCAGGATCCATCCACGAGTCAATCTGCTACGCATGATTGCCCTCCTTGCGCCGGGCCGCCCGCCGCCGCGGGGGCCGGCCGCCTTTACTGCGACGCGCCGTTTCCCCGTCGCCGCCGACGGGGAAGATGCGCTGGTAGTCCCCCCTGCCTCCCTCCAGGTGTTTCAGCACCACCCGCTCTAAGCGCTGCACATCCCTGTGCGTCAAGGCCCCGAGGATCTCGCGATGCCCGCGGATCGACTCTTGCACGCGTCCCGTGTTCAGCCAGGCCACGTACCGGATCTGCTGGGTCTGCAGGTGGGAGATCTGCAGGGACTGGCAGAGGAAGGGATTGCCCGAGATCTCGTCGAGCCGCCGGTGGAACGCCAGATTGGTGAAGATCATGTCGGCCATGTCGGCCTTACGGCAGGCCCGCTCGAATTCCCGCTCGATCTCCCGCAGGGCTTTCAGGTCTGCGGGGGTCAGTCGCTGGATGATGAGCGGCACCGCGGCCCGCTCCAGGGCCGTGCGCAGATAGTAGACGTCCTCCGCCTCTTGTGGGGTGAAGTCCCGAACCACCACGCCCCGGTTCGGCTGGAGCGTCACCAGGCCCGCCCCTTCCAGCCGGCGGAAGACCTCGCGCAGCAGGGTGCGACTCACACCCAGCCGGCGGCAGAGCTGGGCCTCCAGCAGCCGCTCGCGGGGCTTGAGGTGGCCCAGGATGATCTCCCGCTCCAGCACCTGGTAGATCGACTCCCCGTTCACGGCCATCCCTCGTCGCGCGGGGCACGCCCGCACGCCCCCTCTCCGAGACGCAAGATTGTACGACAATCTAGTACGATGACCGATACTCCAGATCCTGGAGCAGCGTCAAGGGTAACAGCCGGGTCGATACGAGTGCCACACCGCGTGGGATGCTCCGGTGCGGCTCTTCGACCGGGCTATTCGGTGGCCGTCAGCTGTTTGAGCTTCTCCGGCCCTCGTATCACACGCCGAACCGGGGTCCCCTCGCCGCGCAGGATTGCCAACTCCGCCAGTGTCAACACCACGCATCCGTCCTCCAGGTGACCGGCGACTGTATGGCTCCCCTCGCAGACGGTTATGTGGAGGTGTGCCTCGCCATCGGCAATGATCCCCTGAATCGACGCGATCTCGTACGACCCTCTGAGCTCCAGGTACTCCTGATGTCGAGTCATGAGGTTGGGGGGGTATCCGGCGACTGCCTGATGAAGTCGGCAATCGCTTAGGGTGCCTATCCCCGAGACGACCAGACCCGTCCGGATGCCTTCGGCCCGGATCAGTTCGCGCAGCCCTTCCAACAGGCGTTCGCCCGGGTCAAACCGTGCCAGGATCATCTCGGAGGTAAAACCGCACTTGATGGCTTCCATGGGCACCTCTTCGACTGCGATCAGCAGGCCAAAAATGTCTGGGAATATTGTACGACAATATTGCGCGTGACACATACCACGGGCCACCACGGACGTCAAGGGGGGAATGCGGGCGGAAGGGTGGTGAGCTACCACGCCCCCGCGACAGGCGGGGACCATTGATGCCGCGCCATGTCGATCCGGCCGTCCAGACGAAACGTCACGCCCTCGCGCTCGAGGAGGCGGCGCTGGCGGCTGGGGGCGGCGGGCGAGACGGCCGGGCTGAGCGAGCCGCCCTGCTGGACGACCCGATGCCAGGGCACGCCGGAGCCCTTGGGCGTGCTGTGCATGGCCCAGCCCACGATGCGGGCCGAGCGCGGCGATCTCAGCAGGCGGGCGATTTGGCCGTAGGTGGCCCTCTGGCCCGGCGGGACCCGGCGCACCAGCGTGTAGACCCGGCCGAAGAAACTGTCCGCCTGCCCCCGCGGCCGTACCCAGCGCGCGGAGCCGGGCGGCGCGGCGCGGGCCCGGCGGACG
>CAZXXV010000467.1:0-3730 GCA_964644725.1 uncultured bacterium | reverse complement strand
CACGACAACGAGATCCCACTGTGCCTCCTCGGCGGCTTTGAGGCAGCCCTCATTGCGCGCGAGGAAGTCTATCGAGACGACGAAGATGCCTTCTTTGTAGCGCGAGAATTGCCCTGGCTCTGCATCAAACGAGGCACGGTTGACCAGGCGAGCGTGGATCCCGAACTTATCCTCAAGCTCCTCTTCTATCCATTGTTTGGTAAGGCCACCCGGTGTGATGATAAGGATCTTCTCGACGACTCCGCGGAAGAGGAGCTCCTTGACCAAGAGCCCGGTCATGATGGTCTTGCCTGCGCCCGTATCATCGGCCAAGAGGAACCGAATGCGCGGCAGTGGCAGGAGATAACGGTACACCGCTTCGACTTGGTGGGGCAGCGGATCAACCACGCTTGAGTTGACCGCAAATAGTGGGTCGAACTGGTGGGCGATTCGAATGCGCTCCGCCTCGGCCCCCAGCAAGAAGACCTGTGGGTCTCCATCGAAGGTGCATGCCCGGCCACGGATCTTCTGGAGCCGAGCGAGCTCCTCGGAGCTGAGAGGCCTCTTGACGATCCGTCGAGACTGGATTCCGATCCCCTCCACGAGGATCTTGCTGCCAAAGGGCAGGACCCTCTGGATCTCGATCAGCTCAGAGGGCTCCAGTCCGGACACCACATCACCAGGAGCGAAGGAGGGCTTCCCCTCGGTCACATCAGACCTCCACGCTCGACACCGGTCGAAAAAGTAGAGGAGAGGGTGATTTGAGGCGTCAGCGTTCCTCTCTGCTTTCGTCGTCGCCTAGAATAGGCGGTGCGACGCATAGGGTCGGGGTGAAAGGCTCACTCCCATAGTCAGCCTGGCACAAAGCATCATAACCCTCGGAGGCTGCCGCGGTCAACGCTCCCTGGATGGAGTCGGGTACGCGAAGGAGGGAGTTCTTCAGAACGATGCCGCTCGTCCCCCGCCAGCCTCGTACTGGCTCAACCAGGGGTGAGTACACCCTAGCGACGAATGCCTCGGCTCTCCCATTGGGTGGAGAATTCTGAGCCAACTGCTTATCAGATGGGAAACTAGGATGCAAGAGCTTGGGGCATCGACCCTCCCCTGCGGGCGTTACCGGATCCACTTCTGGTGAAGCCGGGCGAACTCCCCCTTCAGCCGCATCAGATCCACCCACAGGTTGACGTAGTTGATCCATGCCTGATCATCCCGGGGCAACAGGTACCCGAAGTCGTCCTTCGTATAGGTGTTCTCCGGATCCACGGCGTACAGACGAGGATCCTGCTTCGCGACGAGCATGGCCTCAACGTTGTCGGTGATCATGACATCCACCTCGCCCGCCGCGATCTTCTCCGGGATGCTCAGGTTCTTCTCGATGACCACCACCGTCGCCTTCTTGATGTTCGCATCCACGAAGCGCTGGTTGGTTCCCCCGGGATTGACCCCGATCTTGACGCCGGGCTGGTCAATGTCCGCCAGGGTCTTGAATCGCTGGCGGTCCGCGGCCCGGATCAAGGGAGACTTCCCGACGTTGATGTAGGGATGGCTCAGGGCGGCCACCCGCTGCCGGGCCAATGTCCGGGTGATGCCGCACATGGCGATGTCGTACTGGTCCTCCTGAAGGCCCTTGAGCAGCGTCGGCCACGTGGTGTTCACGAAGCGCACCTGCACCCCGAGGGATTCGGCCAGGAGCCACCTAGCTGCATCGATGTCGTGGCCCTCGTATTCGTTGTTCGCGGGGTTCAGGTAGCTGAACGGTTTGTAGTCCCCCGTGGTGCCGACCCGGACGTAGCCCCGCTGGACGATCTGGTCCAGGCGCGAGGCCGTCTGGGCGGACGCCACGGTCGCCGCCAGCATGACCAGAGCCACAACGACCAGCCCGGAGAATGACCGCATTCTTCGCACTGCACGCATCTCGGACCTCCTCTCGCACACTCAAAAGACTCTGAACAACGGACCGATGCTTGCCGACAACCCGCCTATGGTCGCCCCTCGGGCGGCGTGGTTCGGGACGCCTGCCGATCCGCCCAGTAGTTGAACCACTGCCGCACCCGACGTTCCACGAGTTTCATGGTCAGAACTGCCAGGGTGCACAGCACGACGATCGCTATGGGAGAGCGGGGCGCAAGGCGGGGGATCACCAGAGCGGCGATCCCGAGGGCGGCCAGGCAGACGACCGCCCCGATCCAACGCCGCATCCGCCTGGCATCCCACGCGTGGTGCTTACTCCGCATGATCCAGCCCCCGGGCGAGGTACGCCTCCAGGTCCTCGACGCGCACGCCGTACCGGTACGCCAATCGCCGGAGGTCCTGATCGGCACGGGCCCCAGGCGTCTCAGGCGCGGGCCGCCGCGGGCCGGTCGGCGAGTACCCCTCTCCGCGGATGTTCAACGAGAGGAGATCGAACCGGGCATAATGGCCCAGGCAGTCGAAGTAGGCCTTGGCCAGCCGCCGCTCCTCGGCGTCAATGTCGGCCCACACGATGGTCTCTTCGTTGAAGATGGGGCCCTTCAGATAGAGCCCCGCCGGATTCACGATGCAGCTCCCGCCCACTGCCAGGTTGTAGCGCATGACATCGCGAAGGTCGGCCGGCACATCCTCTGGCTTGAGGATCCAGCTCGAGCTGATCACGAAGACCTGGTTCTCTATGGCGTATTCGCGAATGGCCGGCTCGATGTCGCAGGTCTCTGCCCCCGGAGCCGGGCTTTTCCCGCCCAGGTGCTTGTCCACCTTCCACCAGCCGGGCCAGACGGCGCAATGAATCTCCTCCCCTTTGATGGCCATGGCCGCCCGGAGCAGCGTCATGTGGTGCTCGTAGCAGATGAGGCCACCTACGGTGCCGATGTCCAGATCGAAGACCCGGATATCGGCCGCATCCCCCATACCCCAGTACACCCGCTCCGAGTGGGTGGGCATGAGCTTGCGGTGGCGGCCCAGGACCTTCCCATCCCGCCCCACGAAGAGCAGCGTGTTGTACAGCGTCAGGCTCCCCGGCCGGTCATCCAGCTCGTTGCAGCCGATGACACAATGGACCTTGGCCCGTCTCGCCGCGTCGGCGATGACTCGCGCCTCCTCCCCGTCCGCCCGGATCGCGTGCCGCTGCATCTCCACGATCAGCTCGGTCGATCGGCGAACCGAGACGGCTCCCCGCCAGAACGGATAGGCCGCGAAGTAGGTCTCGGGAAAGACCAAGAGATCGAGGCCCAGCCGTCCCGCCTCCTCGATGATGCCGACGGTCTTCTCCAGTGTCTTCCCCTTGTCGAAGAACTGCGGCGCCACCTGCGCCGCACCGACGCGCACCCGCTCCTGCATGGCGATGTCCTCCTCCTCGTGAGAGGCGTGAGGTGGAAGCTTATCCCCGACGAGGGGCGGGGTCAAGAGCCAGGGGTGCCAATGGGGCGTTCCCGCCGGCCAGCCACAGGGCCTCGAAAGGGCGAATCCCTGAAATGGCTTGCCATCCCTCGGCGAGTTGACTAGACTAACAGCTAGGGCCGGCGTAGCTCAGTTGGCAGAGCAGCGGTTTCGTAAACCGCAGGCCCTCGGTTCAAGTCCGAGCGCCGGCTCCATTAGAAATCAGCGGGTTGTCCCCACTCCCAGCTTCGAGATTCTTGCGCGGCCTCCCCGAACGGTGTCAGCCGGGTCCGCCCCATGTCGCCCCCCTCCAGCCCCCTGGCCCGTCCGTCGCCCCCGCCACCCCTCGCCTGACCAGTTTTCGCTTGACACCGCGCCCCCCGGCTGCGGTATGCTCCCC
>CAZXXV010000466.1:0-3730 GCA_964644725.1 uncultured bacterium | reverse complement strand
ACCAGCATCTCCAGGGCCAGACCGAAGGCCTCGCGCAAGTCCATGGGGGTCCTCGGAGGAGTGGAGCCAGGCCTCAGGGCCTCGCGGAAGACGAGATGGATTCCGGATCGCGGGCGGGCCCCGGCTTCCGGATTCCCGCCATCCTGGCGTCGGAGACGATCCGGCCATCTGTAAGCTGGATGACCCGCTGTGCTTGCTCGGCGATGCGAGGGTTGTGAGTGACCATGACGATCGTTGCGCCCCCCTCCACGAGGCGGTGGAACACCTGCAGGATCTCCTCGCCCGCCTTGCTGTCCAGGTTTCCCGTGGGCTCATCCGCCAGGATGATGGCCGGCCGGTTCACCAGGGCCCGGGCGATGGCCACGCGCTGCTGCTCCCCGCCGGACAGTTCGTTGGGACGGTGTTCGAGCCGGCCTGCAAGTCCGACGGCCGCCAGGGCGTCCAACGCCTGCTGCAGGCGCGCCTGGCGCGGGAGGCCGCTGTAGATCATCGGGAGTTCCACGTTGCGGAGAGCGGTCATGCGGGGGAGCAGGTTGAACGTCTGGAAGACGAAGCCGATCCGCCGATTCCGAAGGACGGCCAGCGCATCGTCATCCAGGGACTGGACCTCCACGCCCTCCAGGACATAGCGGCCTGCGGTGGGTCGGTCCAGGCAACCCAGGATGCTCATCAGCGTGGATTTCCCGGAGCCCGAGGGGCCACAGATCGCCACGAAATCTCCCGGGGCGACCTGGAATGTGACGCCCGCGAGCGCATCCACGCGATTCGGCCCCATGCGGTAGGTCCGCCAGACCTCTTCGGCAGCGATCATCGCCCCACGACCGTGTCGAACACCCGAATGTTCTTCGCTCCTTATTCCACCCGCACCTTGCCCCCGTCCGAAAGCCCGGGCGCATCCGGATTGATGACCACCCGATCGCCCTCGCGCAGGCCCTCGAGGATCTCGGTGGAACTCCAGTTGCTCTCCCCCACCTTCACCGTGGTGGCGCGGGCGTGCCCGTCGGCGACCACGTACACCCGCTTCTTCCCCTCCCGCTCCAGGATCGCCTGGGTGGGCACGAAGAGGGCGTCACGCCGCCTGGCCACGATCACCTCCACATCGGCGGACATACCGGGCTTCACGAACTCCTTCCCCTCCTCCAGGGCGACGCGGACGCTAAAGGTGCGAGCCTCTTGCCGTTCCCCCGAGACCGCCGGAGAGATCTTGTACAGCCGGCCGCGCAGCGTGCGGCCGGGCAGCGCCTCCAACGTCACCCGAACCTCCTGGCCCAGGCGGACCTGGCGGGCATCGAACTCGTCCACCGTGGCCCGGACATACAGGCGATCCAGGTCCACCAGCGTGAACAGGGGCCCACCCAGCGTCACCATCGATCCCCCACCCAGGCCGACGACTTCCCCCTCGTTCGCTAGGCGCCGCGTCACCAGGCCCGCAATGGGTGACCGGATGCTCATGCGGGATCGCTGGACCTCTGCCAGGCGGAGCTGCGCCGCTCTCTGCCCCACGGCTGCCTGCGCCGCGCCCACCTGGTGTTCTTTCACCTTCACCTGGTCCCGGTCCGCCAGGGCAGCAGCGTGGGCGGCGGCGGCCACATCGAACTCCGCCTGCGCCAGATCCAACTGCTGGCGAGCGATGGCCCCCTCCGCATGCAGGGCCTTCAGCCGCTCCAGGTCCTTGGCCGCGCGCTCCATCGTGGCACGCGTCTCCTCGATCTTGGTCCGGATGCGCTCGCGCAGCATGGTCACGCCCGCCTGCTCCTCCTCCAGTCGGGCCCGGGCCGTGGCCAGCTCGGCACGGGCGAGGGCGACCTGCGAGTCGGTCTCCTGCGGGTCCAGCTCGGCCACAACCTGGCCGCGTGCGACCCGGTCCCCCTCGTCCACCAGCAGTCGGAGGATCCGTCCCGGGACCTCGGCGCGGAGGTTCACCTCGGCCTCCGATTCCAGCGTGCCCGTGGCCGTCGCCGACACGCTGATGACCATGTCCTCCCGCTTGAGGCTGACGACGCGCACCGGGACCTCGCCCCGCCGGCCGAGCAGGGCAAGGGTCCCCGCGCCCCCAATCAGGGCCACGCCCAGGAGGAGCAGTCCCCGCGTGCCTCGTTTCATCCGGTCCCCCGCGACGCCATACTCCCGAAGGTTGGCTCTACATTTCGATCCGGTTCGCCTCCAGCACGGTCCCCTGCACCTTCTCCAGGTTGACCAGGGACTCGTAGTAGTCCGCGATCGCCCGAATCTCGTTGGCCTGCGCCGCCGCCAGGTCTCGCTGGAACGACAGGACGTTGAACGTGGTCGTAACGCCGGCCTCCAGCCGCCGCTGCTCTACCCGGAGCTGCTCCTCCGCCAGCACTCGCGCGAACCGGTTCGCGTCGACCCGCCTGGCATTGGCCTCGATGCGGCGCACCGCCTCCCGGACCTGCTGGGTCATCTGCAGTTCGAGATTCTTCAGCGATGTCTTGGCCTGGTCCTCAGCCAGCTTGGCCTTGATGTAGCTCGCCTGCGGGCCCCGGTTCCCCAGGGGGACGGTGAGGATCACCCCGACGGAGTAGGAGACGAAATGGCTGGAACCCATTTCGCTCAGGTTGCCGCCATAGGTGCTCCCGGAACCGTTCGTGAACACGCTCCCACTCAGGGAAAGGTCCGGCAAGAGTTGGTTGCGCGTCAGGCGCACGTTGAGTTCCTTGTTGTTGATATCCAGCTTGGCGCTCTTGTACTCGTAGCGATTGGCCAGGGCCTTCTGAATGCTTTCATCCAGGTTGAGAGGCTTCGGCTCGAAGGTGAGGGTGTACGTGGGCTGGATCTCTTGTCCCCACCCCCCGCTCGCCGGCAGGTTCAGGACAACCTTCAAAGTATCCTCGGTGTCTCGCACGGCCTTCTCGGCCAGGATGACATCCTGCACCCGGGCAGCCTCCTGGGCCTCGGCCTGGGTCACCTCGACGGGCGCCGCCACCCCGGCGCGGACCCGGGCCTTGTTCAATGCCACCAGGTCCCGGGCCAATTGGAGGGACCGGCGCTGGACCTTCAGATTCTCGATGGCGTAGGCAAACTCCGCATAGGCGTTCTGGACCTGGGTCACGATGTCGCTCACCTTCAGTCGCAACTGCTCGCGCGAGATGGACTGGTTGTTACTGGCAATCCGGATGTTGGTTTCGGTGGGCTCGAAGCCGAAGTTCTTCAACAGGGGCTGGGTGAGGGTCAGGCCGAACCTGCTGCTGAACCCGGTGCTGGGGCTATGGGTGTTGAGGTACTCGCTGTTCAAGCGCAGTTCATACGTCCCGCCAGTCGGTAGCTTCTGCCTCAGGCCGGTGTTGAAATCCCAGAGGTCGGACAAGACGCGGTCCCCGCTGAAGAAGGCGGAAGCGCTGGGCGCCCGGCTATCGCCGCGGGTCACCTCCAGGAAGGCGCTGGGATCGAACACCGCCTTCTCGTTGGTGAGGTCCTGCTCCCGCAGTTGGGGATTGAATCCCTCGACGGAGATGTCCAGGTTGTTCTTCAACGCCAGCGCGATGCCGTCCCGAATCGACAAAGACAGTACCCCAGAAGGCGGGACGGCAGGGGGTTGACCCGATCCCGTCTGGGCGAACATCAGATCCAGGTTCAGAAACCGCCGACCGGTGTCGGCGGCCTCGGCTGCCAGCACGGGGGTGCCGGCGACAAGCAGGGCCAGCAGGATGCACATCGAAACCTCAGTCACGCGTCGCATGGTCACTCCTTTCGGATGTGGACTTCGGCTGAG
>CAZXXV010000465.1:0-3741 GCA_964644725.1 uncultured bacterium | reverse complement strand
GTGCCAGGGGATCCAGCAGGTACGCCAGGGAGATGCCGACGAGGGCAGCGCTGAGGAACAGGATGAGGAGGAAGAATTTCACCTGCCGAAGGCTCGCGTCGGATTTCAGTTCCCGGTAGGCTCTCTTGCGAAAGAACAGGACGTCCAGGAAGTCGATCGTGGCTCCCAGCGGACAGACATAGCCGCAGAAGAAGCGGCCGATGAGGACCGTGGCCCCGATCAGGATGAGAGACCACAAGGCCCGGCTGACGACCTCCTTCCCGGCAAGGATCGCGCTGAGACCGAGGAGCGGGTCCAGACGCAGGTAGATGTCGGCCGGCAGCCAGTCCGGCAGCCTGTAGTTTGCGAAGAGGAAGAGCAGGGTGAAAAGGGAGAGGGAGAGGGCCTGGATGACGGTTCTCATGCTCTCTCCTTGAGGATCCTGAGCTGCTCGAGATCAATCTTCCCCACGCCCCGCTGGTGGGCGACGAGCAGGTGCTCGACCTGCCGGCCCTTGAAGTTTTGCCCATACCATGGGGCAACCGTGACGCCATACGCATCCACCGCCACGGGGTCGGTGCCGGCGATGATCAGGTTCGGCTTCTGGACATCCCCCGGCCCTCCCGGCCCTCCTGAGGCCAGGGCCCGGGTGGCATCGAGGATGGTGAGCTGGGGCTTGATGACCGTGGCCAAGTCGGCCAGCGCCTGATTGATGTTGTACCTGGCGTGGAAGCTCCACCGATCCCAGATCAGGCCCATGAGGCCCTTGATCCCCAGGCTCACGCCCGTGCTGGAATGGGATTTGGCCTGGGGGAGGTTGATGAGGACATGGCTGTCCAGGACCTCCTTCATGACCTCCACCCGATCCAGAACCTTTCCCTGGGGCACTTTGACCTCGCGGAAGAATTTTCGCTCGTCGAGACCGAGGACGTAGACCCCTCGGATGGACTTGCAGGCATCCTGGATCCCCGAGCGTTGAAGGCACAATTCCGTCTTGTACAGAGGGTAATCCAGGACCACCACCCGCTCAGCCCCGGCCTCCATGCAGGCCTGGGCCACCGTGGTGACCACGAGGGGATGGGTGGTCGAGGCCCGTTCAGGTGGGTTGGCGAAGGACATGTTGGGCTTGAGAACGACCCGCTGTCCCTTCTGGACGAAGCGGCCGATGCCCCCCATGGCCTCCAGCGCCTTGCGCGTCGCGGCAGCGGGATCACCCGAAATGACCACCAGGTCATGGTCGGTTGCAGATCCCGCAAGCAATGGCTTGCCGGGGAGGCCCAAGGCGAGTCCCGCGGCAGTCGCTTTCAGGAAATTCCGACGGGTAGTCCCAGCGCGATGACTTTGCATTGGGGGCAATCTCCTCTCGTCGAGATTGACCATTTTTAGAGGGGGGATCTCAGAGGTGTCAAGCCGATTGTCTGGCAGGATCGAGGAGTGGGACATTTGAGGGTGCCTCACCCTTGCAGAAGACTCACCGGTCCGCGGCAGCCCGCGGTGCCAGGAGTAGGTGAACCTGGCCATTGCCAGCACGGCGATAGCGTGTTAATTATTATTTCGGGAAGGGAGGCGGGTGGCCTGCGGGGATGCTCGGGCCGTCCATGCGTCCTTCCCAGCCGTGCGACCGACCGGTACGGTCGCACACGCGTTTCCCAGACATACAGGGCGGGGTCGCGACGGAGGTATAGCGATGAAGTGGATGACGGGAATTCGAATGGGGTTTCTGCTTCTTCTCGGAATGGGCCTGTCCGCTTGCGCCGCGGACGGAACACCCCTCTTTCCGGCGGCGGCGCCCAACCCGTATCCGCCGCCGACCTACACGCACCGGGCGGCAACCTCCCACGTCGAACTGTTCTACAACTGCTCAACGCCTTCGCCTGGCGGCGTGCGCCTCGACGGCCTGGCGTTCAACCCGTGGTCGAGCCAGCCCGTGCGCGCCCTGGAGTTCGAGCTGGTCGGCGTGGATGCCCGGGGGCGGTCCGTGTCCGAAGCCAAGGCGGAAGCCCGGGACTACCAAGTGTTCACAAGCCAGTCCACCCCGTTCCAGCTCGACTTGAAAACGGTGAGCAACGAGGTGCGGTTTGACCTCTATTTCTCGTACCAGTTCCAGGAGGGGGACCACCCCGATTTCAAGGTATCGAAGGTTGCCTGGCGGGGTCCCATGCTCCTCGCGCTGCAGCACAATTGGAACCTGGTGCGCGACGCCTGTTCGGAATCGCAGCATCGGGCGCGCTGACATCCACCGCCTCAGGGAGGGCTGGGATGCTGGAAGGCTGGGAAGCTAGGAGGCTTTGATCCATTAACCCTTCGCGCCTTCTCGCCTTCCAGCATGCACGCTGTCCGGAACTTGAAAGCCCTGTCTGGGGACAGCAGCGCTCAGGCGGGGAGAGTGCGACGCAGCGATGCAACCGCCTCGGCCACCTCGCGGCCCTTGGCCTCGATCAGGTCAAGTGCCATGCGCTAGGTCTGCAGAGAGGCCGTGTGCCCCCCAGAGCAGCTGATCGTCCATCCGGCAGGTGCGACCCGCTGGTCATCCTCCCTTTCACTTCTTTCACTCTTCCAAACCATTTCTATTCGTTGTTCTTGGCGGTGAAAATAGCGCGATCCCCTATTTTCGAATTCCCGAGATTCCGAAAATACGACAGCCTCGCATTCTCTGTCTGTAAGAGACCCCAAACACCACAGGAAATGCTGCCGGACCTTTGAAAACCCACCGCTTGTTTCTTTCAAAGTTCCGCAGCAACCGAAGCCAGGCCTTCAAATCTCATGAGAAGCGCGCAGAGCGGCTGCCCAGCTTTGGCGATCCAGTTGAGCAGATGGACGGCGATGAAGGTCTTACCCGAGCCGATGGCCAGCGAGAGGAGCGCCCGCTTCTCGCCCCGGGCAAGCTTCTCCAGCACTGCCCAGATGGCGGCATCCTGGTACTACCGCCGGGTCGCCTCGCCCCCCGCATAGCGCGTGAGGAGGGGACGAGCCAACGGCGATTCGAGACTGAAGCCCATCCGCTGCTCATAGCGGGCGCGCAAGTCGGCAGAGGCTGGAAACTGGGTGAGACGGCGTGAGGAGGTGGTCAGGCCGGTGAATCGGTCGAATTCGACAAAGAGATGGCCGTTTGACGCAAAGACGAACGGGACGTTAAACCGCTTGCATGCAGCGTAAACCTTCGCCTGTTCGAGGCCGTGTGCTGGCGGCAGGTTCTCGGCTTTCGCTTCGATTAGGGCAACGGCGACAGGTTGGGTCTCCGGGTTTACCTTAACGCGGAGCGTGTAGTCCACCCGTCCCCTGGCCCGCTTCCGCGGCTGGCCCTCGATGATCTCGACGGCCCCGGCCGTCTCCTCCCGGCGGATCAGGTCCTCGGTCCAGCCTCGGGCATGGAGGGCCGGATCTATGAGCTTGGCGCGGGTATCGGACTCACCCAGGGGCATGGGAGACTTTCCTCACGTACCCAATTCACTACCCAATTGAATGGACGGTACCCAATTCCTGCCGCCTCTCTTTACTCATCGGGAATTCCACCCCGGCCCCTGACACTTCCCGACGGTTCACCACACAGCGCAATTCGATCAGGAAACCTGATAATCCGCCCTTATAGCGTTGCGCCTTGTGCGCCACCCGGATGAGGGCCATGCGTTCTGGCTGGCTTATACTGTGCGGTGCGTAAGATAGGCGACAGGTCACCTGGGACCGCACAGTCCGGGGGAGAGTCCGACGAGGGGCGGCGGTCCGCCCCTCTCGGTAGCCTCGACCCAGCCGCGGCCGGCCGGG
>CAZXXV010000464.1:0-3742 GCA_964644725.1 uncultured bacterium | reverse complement strand
GACACTCGAACGGATCATCGAGGAGGCTGCTCAGATCGCCGGGACTCCGCATGTCCAGGTCCTGCTCGTGGACAAGGAGGCCCGTGTCCTGCGGGTGGCGGCGCTCCACGGCATGACGGCGTGGCATCTTGGGTTCGTGCTCCCCATAGGGACCAGCCTGTCGGGCCTCACGGCGCAGACGCGGCAGCCGGTGTTCAGTGAGGACCTCGCGCAGGACCCCCGGAACCTGTTCGCCCAGCAGGACCGAGAACTCGGGCTCGTCACGCATCTTGGCCTCCCGATCAAGCTCCGGGACGAGCTCCTCGGAGTGCTCACCTTCAAGACCACGGCGCCGCGCCAGTACACCCCCGACGAGCTGGCGTACCTGACCTCCTTCGCCGATCAGGCCGCCATCGCGATCGAGAACTCACGGTTGTTCGAACAGGTACGAGCCGCGCGCGAGCGCCTGCAGATCCTCTCCCAGCGAATGATGGAGGTGCAGGAGGCCGAGCGCCGCCACATCGCTCGCGAACTCCACGACGAGATCGGCCAGGTCCTCACGGCGGTGAAAATCAATCTGGAAGCCATGCAGCGCCTCAAGGACAAGGGGCCGCTCTCGGTGCGCGTGGGGGACAGCATTGGGATTGTTGAGCGCGCCATCCAGGAGGTACGCAATCTCTCACTCGACTTGCGCCCTTCGGTGCTGGATGATCTTGGGCTGGTGGCCGCGTTGCGATCGCAGGCGGATCGCCAGGCCCAACGGGGTGGAATCGTGGTGCAGTTCGTGGCTGATCCGCCGGAGCTACGGGCGCCGCCGGACATCGAGACGGCGTGCTTCCGCGTCGCGCAGGAGGCGCTGACCAATGTGGTGCGGCACGCTCAGGCCCGACAGGTTCGCATAGAAGTGCGGCACCGCGGCGCGGACCTGGAACTCCTCATCCAGGATGATGGCGTCGGATTTGACCTGGCCGCCGCACGGGAACAGGCCTCCCGCAAAGCGAGTTTCGGTTTGCTCGGGATGGAGGAGCGCGTCCAACTCATGGGGGGCCAGATTGTGATGGAGTCCGCGCCGGGTCGCGGGACGACAATCCGCGTCCGATTCCCGCTGACCTCGCCCCCGGAAAGGCGAGGCCGAAGGAGAGCTTCGGGATGAAGCCGATTCGCGTGGTGCTGGCGGACGATCATGCCCTCGTACGAGCCGGGTTTCGGTCGCTGCTCGAGACTCTCCCGGACATCGAGGTCATCGCGGAAACGGGGGACGGTCGGGAGGCATTGCAGCTAACCCTAACGCATCATCCCGATGTGGTCTTGATGGACATTGCGATGCCGGGGATGAACGGGTTGGAGGTGACAGCCCGGGTGGCCAAGCAGGCGCCCAACGTGCACGTGATTATCCTGTCCATGCACGCAGATGAAGAATACGTGTGGCAGGCGCTGCGGGCGGGCGCGGGCGGCTACCTTTTGAAAGAGGCAAGCATGGCCGAACTCGAACTGGCAATCAAGGCCGCCACCCGGGGAGAAACGTATCTGAGCCCTGCGGTATCGAAACAGGTCGCGGACTACATCCGGCGGACTGGCGACAAGGCAGGCGCGCTTGAGCAACTGACGCCGCGCCAGCGGGAAATCCTCCAGTTGATCGCGGAAGGACACTCGACTAAGAAGATCGCCCACACGCTGCAGGTCAGTGTGAAGACGGTGGAGACGCACCGGGCGCAGTTGATGGAACGGTTGGGAATTCATGATGTCGCGGGCCTGGTGCGTCACGCAATTCGGGTGGGACTGGTTTCGCCGGAGAAATAGCGGCGGCCGCTCTTGTTCTCTCAACCCTGCTTTCCGTCTTCTGCCGGCTGCCTTTTGCCTTCGGGTCTTTCCCCCTTCCGGCTACTGCCTTCCGCCTTCTGCCTTCAGGTTTTTCGCCCCCCTGTCTCAGGTTTTCCCTGATTGTCTCCTCGACTGGTGGCACCTAAACTGACAGCCCCTGGATCCAGTGGGCAGAATGTCGCGCGGGTGACCATTCCAGGGACTGACGGCGGTGGTGCAAGACCTGAGAAAGAACCGAGCGCTGGAGTCGCTGGGACTGCTGGAGGTGCGTCCGGGCCAAGGGACGTCCCTGGCCGCCCGCCGTCAGAATCGGAGAACCTACGCATTCGCTGGTCCGCTCAGGGCCTGGGAGCACCAACACAAGCTGTTCGAGGTCCACCTCCTCGCCCTCCGCACCTTCGGAGCCTGCCTCGAGCGGCGCGAGCCCGTGCCCCGGGGTGCGGCCCTGGTCATCGTCATGCTGGTCATGGCGGTGCTGCTGTTGGCCGGCACGACCTTCCTGACCATCTCGTCCACCGAGAGGCAGATCGCGCTGAACGAGCAGGGCGCGGCCGCGGCCCACGTCCTGGCAGAGGCGGGGATCCACAAGGCCCTCGCTCTACTCAATGTCGATCCGACCTATTCAGGGCAAACTAACACGGCACTGGGGGGAGGGACCTTCTCGATCAGCGTCACGACCGTCGCGGGCTGCACCGCGACCAGCGCCCGGAAGATCGTGGCCACGGGCTTGGTCCCAGTTCGTGGCGGGAATGCCCAGGTGCAACTCGAGGTCGTATTGGACCGGGTCTCCTACCCATACCGCTGGGCGGCCTTCGCCGCCGTTCCCAATCAGATCATCGGCTGGCTCTGGGATCCCATGGCGCAAGATTGGTGGGATCGGACGAACAGTGAACTCCTGCTAAGGGACCATACCCTGGTGGACAGCTTCGACTCCGGCGTCGGCCCCTACGACCCGACGACCAACAGCGGACTGCACGGGGACGTCGGTGCCAACGGCGATGTGGAGATTGACTATCACAGCACCATCAACGGCAATGTCCAGGCGGGCGACGACATCTTCAACGAGTCGGCGGTCACCGTGACCGGCACCCAGACCAGCGGCCTGTCCCGGAGCTCTACCGACCCCGGCGCGCCATTCCCCACCGTCACGCCGAGCGTCACCCCAACGGGAGCCCTGACTGTGCCGGCGGGCGGCACGGTCACCCTTTCCGCCGGGACGTACTCCTGCACGAACATCAGCATGGGAGACAATGCTACCCTCCTAACCACGGGGGGGTCCGTCACGATCTATGTGACCGGGCCGCCGGTGCCGGAGACCGGCCGGCTGGCGAACCTGGGGAGCAACGTGACCATAGGGGCGCATCCCGGGACCCAATTGCAGATCATCGCCAAGAGCGACTCGTCGCTCGTCACCCTGAGCGACGGGTCGCAGAGGAACTTTCTCACGTGGGTCACCCAGGACGGCTTCCTCCTCTACGGCAGCCTTTATGGCGAGAACACCGACATCTATCTGAATTACAATTCCCAGGTCTATGGCTCGATCATCGGACGGACGATCCGTGCACGAAGTGGAACGAAAATCCACTTCGATCAGGCTATGCTCAACCGAGATGTGTGCCATAACGGGAAATACACCATTCGCCGCGGGACGTGGCGGGAGATCATCCCCTCCACCTAAGTACTGAGGCTCTCGGCCGGCGAGGCCTAACGTGCCGTCCGGCCTGACCCGTAGCGTCGTCCTGGCTCTCCAACCACGAGCCGTTCAGTAGCCTTGTTCTTGTCATTTCAGGATGGGATTGGGTCGAGGTCTGCCGCTGGCTCCATCAGAGTGCCCAGACCCGAGACATCTCCATCGTCATCATCACGGCGAGCGACGATCCCGCACTCCATCGCACCGTCTACGCGGCGGAGCAGGTCGAGCACCTCGTCGCGCGCCCCCGCG
>CAZXXV010000463.1:0-3744 GCA_964644725.1 uncultured bacterium | reverse complement strand
GGTCAGCGATCAGCACTCAGCGATGGGATCCGGCAGCGACGCCGCATCGATCGATCCGGCCGTCATTCGCGTACCCCCTGGGTGTTCCGCGGGATCTCTGGTTTCTCTCGAATGCCCGAACGCACTTGCACCTCCTTCGGCACTGCATGTATGATATGGTACCGGCAGCATGAAGAGTCCATTCGGTCGTATACGTCCCCGTGAATTCGAAGCGGGCCTCGAGGGCGGCTTCACCATCAACGTGACCGAGGATGCCTCGGGTGAGACCATGGAGTGTCGCCTTGCCGAGGTCGCGCGGGTGCTGCGAGAGGATTCGCCGCAGCGGGATGGCCGACTAGGGGAGAGAGCTTCCGCAACTGCGGGAGGCCGTTCATAGACCTGATACACTGGAATAACCTTATCGCTAGGGAGGTGCCGGCCATGCGTTACTGCCTGACTCGCCGCACGTTTATCCGGTCATTGGGTCTCGCAGGGGGCAGCGCGATTCTCACAACGTTCCCCGGCCGATCGCTCGCGGCTGCCGCCGGAACTGCGCCACAGGTCGTGTTCAAGTTCTCGCATGGGGAGGCGGCCGACAGCGCCCAGGGAAAGACGGCCGACTTCTTCGCCGAGGCAGTCGCCAAGCGTTCGAATGGTCGAATCAAAGTTGACGTCTTCCCCGCAGGACAGTTGGCGGGGGGCGGGGATGTCCGGGTAGAACTGGAACGCGTGCAGCTCGGAGTCATTGACATCACCTCCAGTGCCGGCACCCTGTACTTCGCCGCCTTCGATCCCCGGTTCAACATCGTCCAGTTGCCCTACCTGTTCAAGGATGACTCCGCGTATCTCAAGTACATCCGCTCTGCCCCGAGCGCACAGGAGATGCTCACGTCGGTCGAAAAGCACGGGTTCAAGGCGCTGACATTCTGGCCACGCCCGTACCGGCAGCTCACCAACTCAAAGCGGCTTGTCAGGACACCCGCGGACATGAAAGGGCTCAAGGTCCGGGTCCCGCCGGTGGAAATGCTGACGGACGCCTTTACGGCTTTCGGCGCGTCCCCCGTGGCGATGGCGTGGTCCGAAGTGTACACCGCGCTGCAGAATGGTACGGTTGATGGCCAGGACAATGCTGTGGAAGTGATGTGGTCGGCGAAGTTGTACGAAGTGCAGAAGTATCTGTCCCGTATCGAGTATACGCGGGATGCGTTCATGCCATCGATGAACAAGCAGAAGTTCGACGCCCTTGCGCCGGATCTCCAGAAGGCGCTCCTGGATGCGGCTGTGGATGCTGCCGAGTTCCGGCTCAATTTTGACCGGACAGGCGAAGATCGCTTCCAGGTCATTCTCAAGGAAAAGGGCGTCGAGATTGCCGTCCTCTCCAGCGCGGAGAAGCAGGCCTTCAAGGATGCGGCCCGACTGGTCTGGGAGAAATGGTCGAAGAAGCTCGGGAAGGAGTTCTTCGATCGGATCATCAAGGAGGTGGAGGGATAGGGAGGACGATTCTGCCCTCCGCAATTGCAGGAGGGGTCCGCCATGAAGCCGTCGATGTTCCAGCGAGGGATCGAGCTGCTCCTGGCCGGCCTGATCGCGGTGATCAGCGCCACGCTCGTGCTCGAGGTGGTATTCCGCTACCTACTCACCGGGTCTCTTCTGTGGGTGGAGGAGCTCAGCCGGTTCCTCTTCTTGTGGTCGGCCTTCATCGGGGCAGCCGTGGCCGTCGGGAAGGGCCTGCATTTCTCCCTCCGGAGCCTGGTGGATGCCCTGCCTCGCGCCGCCCGCCGTGCCGTGGGAATCACGAGTGTCCTGGCCGTGTTCGCACTGGCCCTCCTGCTCGTCGTTGAAGGCTGGGGGCTCGCCCGTTTGGCTGCACCCCAGATGTCCACCGTCCTGGACATCTCGCGGTTCTGGTTCTATCTGGCGATCCCAGTGGGAGGCGTGCTGATGCTCCTGTACCTCCCCGAGGCCTTCCGCCAGGTGTGGCGCGAACCGGAAGCAGGCCCCTCCGCCGGCTCGCGCGAGGCCGTCGAATGATTGTGCCGCTGGTCCTGACCTTCGCCGGGCTGCTGCTCGTCGGGGCACCCATGGCGGTGGCCATGGCGCTCTCCGCCACGGTGGCCTTCCTGATCCAAGGATCCACCTCGCTCAAGCTGGTTGTCCAGACCATCTACGCCGGGATGGATTCCTTCCTCTTCCTGGCGGTGCCGCTCTTCATCCTGGCCGGGAACCTGATGGAGATCGGAGGGATCACGCGGCGCCTGGTCGCCCTGGCGCATGCCCTGGTGGGCCACTTCTGGGGTGGCCTGGGCATGGTGACCGTCGTCGGAGAGATCCTGTTCTCCGAAATCTCCGGCTCGACGACCGCCGATGTGTCCGCGATCGGATCGATCATGACCCCGGCCCTAACCCATTCGGGGTATGCTCCAGGCCGTGCGGTGGCGATCGTGTCCGCCTCGGCCGGGATGGGAATCCTCGTCCCCCCCTGCATCACCATGCTGGTCCTCGCCTCCATCGCCAACTTGTCAGTGGCGGCCCTGTTCATGGCCGGCTTCCTGCCCGCGTTCACGATGGCGGCCTTGATTATGGTGCTCATTGGGGTGCAGGCGAAGCGCGAGAACATCCCGAGGCAGGGACGCTTTTCGTGGAAGAGGCTGGGCGCAACATTGCTGGACGCGCTGATCGCCCTCGGGATGCCGGTCATCATCTTCGGCGGCATCCTCGGTGGCGTCTTCACTGCCACCGAGGCCGCCGCCGTCGCCGTCGTCTACGGGTTGCTGGTGGGGGTGTTCGTTTACAAGGAAATACAGCCCCGTCAGCTCATCCGGATCTTCGCCCATTCGGCAGTGCTGACGGCGACGGTCGGATTCCTGGTGGGGGCGGCCGGGATCTTCGCCTTCATCCTGGCCTCCGAGAAGATTCCTCAAGCCGTCGCACAGGCGATCCTGTCCGTCTCGAGGAATCCGACCTTCTTCATGGTGGTGAGCCTGATCGTGTTCCTGTCCATCGGGCTGGTCCTGGAGGGTCTGCCGGCGGTGATCGTTCTGTTTCCCATCATGCAGCCGGTGTCGCGGCAGGTGGGCATCGATCCGCTGCACTACGCCATCGTCGCCACCGCCGCGATCGGCGTCGGCATCTTCATCCCGCCGCTCGGGGTGGGGTACCTGATCGCGTGTGGAATCGGACGGGTTCGTGCCAGCGATGCGATCAGGCCCATGCTGCCCTACGTGGTGGTCCTCATCCTGGGGCTGCTGATCGTCGCCCTAGTGCCGGGCATCACACTGGTCTTGCCGCGGTTCCTTGGGCTCTATTGATCACCTGCAGCCCAGACGCCCACGTTTCCCCCTTTCGGTCACTGCGACGGCCACAGGTAAATTTGACGTAGCAGACTTATCAGACTTTTCGCTCACCCACTGCGTCCCTAAAAACACAACAACCCTCTGGGGATCAGCGTCCCCAAGGGGCCGTTGGGCTCGCGCACCAGGATCTTTCAAACCCGCATCGCCGCCCACCGGTCAACGCCGGGGTTCTCCGCTCAACCGGGCAAGACGCTTATTCTCATCGGAGGACAAAGTCAAGGTGGAAAGGTACCCAGTCAGCAATCAGCAGTCGGCGATAGGATCCGGCTGCTGGGACGCCGCGGTCGATTCCGACATCATTCGGGTACCCCCTGGGTGTTCTTCATTCAGCATTCCGCATTTGCCCGGGGCCGGGAGGCACTCCTGGGGAGAGGCCCCCTGAGCGGCAGGAGCTACGACGCTAAGGCGACGT
>CAZXXV010000462.1:0-3780 GCA_964644725.1 uncultured bacterium | reverse complement strand
CAAAAGCAACGAAAGGGCAAGTACGCCTGAGACAAACACGCTGTTGACGAGTGCGGGAGGAGAGGAATCATGAGGACAGTGAAAGGATTCTCAGGGCTGGTGTTGGTCGGTCTGTTGCTGGTGGGCTGGGCGGGGTCGGCAGGGGCCCAGGCGAAGTTCCGGTTTGCCCACTCCATTAGCCCCGAGGATGCGATGCACCTCGCGATCGTTGAGTTCTCGAAGAGGGTAGCGCAGAAAACGAACAACGCCATCCAGGTCGATATCTTCCCGTCGGGGCAGCTCGGGAACGACCCCAAGATCCTGGAAGGGATCAAACTCGGGACCATTGATATGGGTATGACGGGCAACCCCTTCTTCACCTCGTTCGCGCCGGAACTGAATGTGTTCGACCTGCCATATTTGTTCCGGGACTTCGACCACGCCTACAAGGTCATTGACGGCCCCATCGGCGTGGAGCTGCGGCGGGGACTCGAAAAGCAAGGCATGATGCCCCTGGGCGTGCTGGAGATCGGCTTCCGCAACCTCACCAACAATAAGCGCCCGGTGAAGACGCCGGACGATGTGAAAGGGCTGAAGCTGCGGACGACGCCGAATCCGGCGCACCTGCAGGCGTTCCGGTTGCTCGGGGCGAATCCGGTGCCCATGCCCATCACGGAGGTCTACCTGGCCCTGAAGACGGGAGCCGTGGATGGACAGGAGAACCCGGTGGCGCACATCCTGGCGCTGAAGTTCCACGAGGTTCAGAAGTACATGTCCCTCACCTATCACGCGTACACCCTCACCAACGTCGTCATGAACCCGAAGAAGTTCCAGGACCTGAAGCCGGAATATCAGAAAGCCCTGGTTGAGGCAATGGAAGAGGCGAGGGATTGGGATCGCAAATACAATCGGGAGATCGACGGCCAGGCCTTGGTGAAGATCAAGGCGGCTGGCGTGCAGGTCGAGGAGAATCCGGACCGCGAGGCCTTCCGGAAGATGGTGGCGGATGCAGTGGCGGAGGAATACACGAAGAAGTTCGGCCGCGATATTCTCGACAAGATCCGCAGCACCCGCTAGGCGCATACGTCAGCTTTTGGCCAGCCAACGCGTGCGTCCGGCTTGCCGTTCGTGCCTCGTGTCGTAGGGGGCCTCTGGAGAGGATGGCTCAATTCCCCCGGATCACACGTGTGCCGTAGCGGAGGAGGTGAGAGCGCTGCTGCGATATGACGGTCTCGGATTCGACTTGGAGGATACGCTCACATCTCACGGCCGTTTACAGGAGGAAGAAAATCATGCGTACCCTACGATGGTTCTCGGCCCTTATGCTGATTGCTCCCCTATTGATGGGCCAGCCCAGCACATCCGGGGCACAAATGAAGTTCCGATTTGCGCACACGATCGGCCTTGGGGACGCTCAGACCCTGGCGACAGAAGAGTTCGCCAAGAAGGTGGCGCAGAAGACGAGCAACGCCATCCAGATTGATGTATTTCCGGCGGGCCAGCTCGGGAATGACCTCAAGATCATGGAAGGAGTGAAGCTCGGAACCATTGACATTTGCATGACGGGCAATCCCTTCTTCACAACGTACTCCCCGGAGCTGAATGTGTTCGACCTGCCATACCTGTTCCGGGACTTCGATCACGCCTACAAGGTCCTCGACGGCCCTACCGGGACCGAGATGCGAAGGAGCCTCGAAAAGCACGGCATGAAGGCTCTGGGGGGCCTTGAGATCGGCTTCCGGAATGTGACCAATAGCAAGCGCCCAGTGAAGACTCCCGACGACATCAAAGGGTTGAAACTCCGCACAACGCCCAATCCGGCCCACCTGCACGCTTTCCGGCTGCTGGGCGCGAACCCGGTGCCGATGCCCTTCACCGAGGTGTACCTGGCGCTGCAGACGGGCACAGTGGATGGGCAGGAGAATCCGATTGCGCACATCTACGCGATGAAGTTCCACGAGGTCCAGAAGTACATGTCCCTAACGTACCACGCCTATACCTCCAGCATCGTCGTCATGAACCTGAAGAAATACCAGGAACTCAAGCCAGAGCACCAGAAGGCCCTGCACGAGGCGCTGCAGGAAGCGACAGCCTGGGAGCGCAAGCTTAATCGGCAGCTCGATGTGGAGGCCCTGGCAAAGATGAAGGCGGCTGGCTTGCAGATTGAGGAGAATCCGGACCGCGAGGCCTTCCGCAGAATCGTGGCAGACGCGACGGCCGAGGAGTACGTGAAGAAGTTCGGACGCGACGTTCTGGATAGGATTCAAAGCACTCGCTAGCCCCATGCGTTGGCTCCAGGCACTTCTAGAGTGGGCGGCTGGCAGCCTGTTGTTTCTGCTGGTCGTGGTCGGCTTCCTCCAGGTGGTGAGTCGCTACACGGGGCTCATCTTCATCCCCTGGACCGAGGAGGTCGGCCGGCTCTTGTTTGTGTGGGTGGTCTGGCTGGGAACTGCTGCCGCACTGATTCGAGGCAGCCATATCCGTTTCGACTTCCTGGTCAACCGCCTGCCGTCCCGGCTGCGGGTTCGTCTTGAGGTCGCCGTCGACGTCGGGGTGGGGCTGTTTCTGATTGTGCTGATCCGCTACGCCTACGAGATCATGCGGTCGATCACCTCGACGTTCATCACGTTCAACCTGTCCGTCAAATACACGTACCTCTCAGCGGTGATTGGATCCGCCCTGATGCTGGTTGGGCTGGCGGGCGTCGTGCGGGCGCGCCTGCGAAAACCGACCCCCGATCCGGGCAGCAGGCCATGAGTCTTCTCATACTCTTCGGCAGCTTCTTCCTGTTCCTCGTGATCGGCATGCCCGTGGTGTTCTCCATGGGCCTGTCCACCGTGGTCTTTCTGCTATTATTCGGGCAAGGCCTTCCCTTGACGGTCATCCCCCACCAGATGGTGGCCGGGGTGGACAATTTCCCCCTCCTGGCGATCCCGTTTTTCTTCCTGGCCGGCGAATTGATGAACGCCACCGGGATCACCCAGCGGCTGGTCGCATTTTCGGCGGCGATTGTCGGGCACATCCGAGGCGGGCTGGCCTACGTCGTCATCGTCACCAACGTCATCATGGCCGGCTTTTCGGGCACCGCCCTGGCGGACGCCAGCGCTACGGGCTCCGTCTTGATCCCGGCGATGAAGCGCGAGGGGTATCACGCGGACTTTGCCGCGGCCATCACGGCGGCCGCAGCCACCATCGGACCAATCATCCCCCCCAGCATCCCGATGATCATCTACGCCGTGGTGGCCGAGGTCTCGGTGGCGTCGCTGTCCCTCTCGGGTGTCATTCCGGGCCTCCTGATGGGCCTATACCTGTTTGTCACGGTCTTCTTCATCAGCCGGCGGCGCGGATACCCGGTGCGGGTGCGGAGCAGCCTGGCTGAACTCTGGGTAGCCACACGGCGCGCGATCTGGGCCCTGATGGCGCCGGTCATCATTCTAGGGGGCATCCTCGGTGGGGTAGTGACCGCGACAGAGGCAGGGGTGCTGGCGGTCGTTTACAGCCTGATTGTGGGATTCTTCATCCACCGGGAGCTGCGCCTCCGCGATCTGCCCCGGATCTTCCGAGAGACGGCCATCGGCACGGCGATCGTCATGATCATCGTCGGCGCCAGCGGGGTCATGGGCTGGTTGGTGGCCAACCTCCGCATCGGGGATATGATGGTGGCGGGCGTGACTGCGCTGACCCAGACCCCCTGGGTTGTCCTACTGTTGCTGAATCTGTTCTTCCTGATCGTGGGATGTCTGATGGATCCGCTGGCCGGCATGTTGATCTTCATCCCGGTGATCCTCCCGCTGATCAAGC
>CAZXXV010000461.1:0-3783 GCA_964644725.1 uncultured bacterium | reverse complement strand
GATGTGTTTCATGGGGCATTCCTCTACGGGCTGTTGCAGGGCTGGGAGGCGAGGCATATACTGCTTTTCGCGAATGCCGTATCGGCGCTCAAGTGTACCCGGCTTGGCGGCCGCACCGGCATCCCCCGCGTGGACGAGGTGCTTGAGTTTCTCCGCCTGCGCGGGGAGCATATCCCCGCAGGCGCACTCGGAAAGGAGACACAACGATGAAGGCAGCGGTCTGGAAAGGCATCGAGCACCTAGACATTGACGACCTCCCCATCCCGGATCCGAAGGACCCCTATGACGTCCAGGTCAAGGTGGCGGCCTGCGGCGTCTGCGCAACCGACGCGCATATCCTCGAGGGCAAGTTCCCGATGTTCAAACCGCCCCGGGTCATCGGGCACGAGTTTACCGGGGTCGTCACCGCGGTCGGGAAGGAGGTCACCAAGGTCAAGGTCGGCGATCGCGTGGCAGTGGAGACCGGATTGTCCTGCGACCGCTGTTACTTCTGCCGGGACGGGCGGGAGCACCAGTGCTTGCACCGCTATGCCCATCCGGGAGGGTACGCCGAGTACGCCTGCTTCCCCGACCGGCTGATCCACAAGCTCCCGGACAGCCTCTCCTTCGAGTTCGGCGCCTTGGCCGAGCCGGTCGCCTGCTGCCTCCACGCCGTGGACCTGGCCGAAATCCGCTCTGGGGACGTCGCTCTGGTTCTGGGGGGCGGGACGATCGGCTGCATCATGACGCAGCTCCTTCTCCACAGCGGCGCCAGTAAGGTCCTGATCTCGGAGCCCCGCCCCCATCGGCGGGAGATCTGCAAGGCCGTCGGTGGCAATCCCGTCGATCCGAAAAATCAAGACCTGGCCGCCTTCGTGAAGGACCAGACGGGCGGCCTGGGGCCGGAGATCGTCCTCGACTGTCTCGGCCACCCCGCCCTCCTGGAGCAGGGCATCGATCTCGTCCAGAAGGGCGGGACCGTCTTCGTCATGGGCGTTGCCGATCCGGAAGCGATCGCCAAGGTCCGGCCCTTCCAGCTCTTCGACAAAGAGATCAAAATCAAGGCCGTCTTCCTGCGCCCGTATGCCTTCCACCGGGCCGTGCGCTGGCTCCCGCACCTCGCCCTGCAGCCGCTCCTCGGCGTGGAGTATCCCCTGGCGCAGACGAAGGAGGCTATCCAGGCCCTCCGGGAGGGCAAGGGCCTCAAGATCATGGTGAAGCCGTAGGAAGGACACCCGAGAGGAAACCGCAGATTTCGGAGATTGCACAGATTATTCCCGATGGAATCCCCCGTTGAAATCTGCGGATGCTTCTCACGGGTCCCTGCCCCCCATGCCACGCGAGACGATCCTCACCTTCGACATCGGCACCAGCGCCTGCAAGGTCTGCCTGTGGGACGCTCGGGGGACGCTGCTTTCCTCGAGCGACGAGGGGTATCCCATCCACCATCCGCAGCCGGATTGGGCCGAGCAGGACCCCGAGGACTGGTGGCGGGCGAGCGTGGCGGCCGCCGGCCGCTGTCTCGTCGGTCACGATCCTCGTCGCATCGCCGTGCTGGGGCTGTCGTCTCAGCGAGAGGGCGTCGTCCCCATGGCCCGGGATGGGACGCCCCTGGCCCGCTGCATCATCTGGATGGACCGCCGCTGCCGGGATCAGGCTGCACGCCTGGCCCAGGAGTTCGGCTCGTCGTTCCTCCACCACCATACTGGGCTCTCGCCCGACCCGAACTACACTGCCTGCAAGCTGCTCTGGGTCCGCGAACACCAGCCCGACCTGATCGACCGGGCGGCCACATTCCTCCAAACCCGGGACTACGTGTACTACCGGCTGACCGGCGAGCTGGTCACTGACTACACGCTGGCATCGCGGACCATGATGCTGGATCTCCGCCGGCACACCTGGTGGCCCGACGTCTTCCGCCGTATCGGTGTCCGCCAGGATCAGTTTCCACCAATCTTTCGGTCCACCGACGCGCCATACCGCCTCTCCCGGATTGCGGCGGAGGCGCTGGGGTTGCCCGAGGGCATCCCGGTCTCGCTGGGCGCCGGCGACCGGGCCTGCGAGGGAGTGGGGATTGGGCTCTTCGGGCAGCGGATGATCGACTCGGTCGGAACAGCCAGCAACATTTGTATGGCCATCGACCGGCTGCCCGACGACCTCGGGCGTGTCCCTTGCTCCGTTCATGCGACTCCTGGACGATGGCTGCTCGAACTGGGGATCACGACGTCCGGATCACTGATGCGCTGGTTCCGGGAACTACTCGACCTCCCCCCGGAGGAGATGACCATCTTGGAGCAGGAGGCGGCGAAGAGCCCCCGGGGTGCCCGCAATCTCCTGGTCTTCCCCTGCTTCATGGGAGCTCGATCCGTGCGCTGGAATGCCGACGCCCGGGGTGTCGTGCTGGGTCTCAGCCTGGGACACACCCGGGGCGACATCGCCCGGGCCATGATGGAGGGCGTGGGGTACGAGACACGCTCGTGCCTCGAGGGCCTGCGCGCCATAGGCATCGAGCCCGGCGAGGTGGTGGCCATGGGCGGCGGCGCGCGGTCGGATCTCTGGGTCAGGATCAAGGCGGACATCCTGGCACTGCCGGTCCTGCGCCCCCGGTACACCGAGACCGCCTCGATCGGGGCTGCTCTTTTGGCGGCGCGTTCGGTGGATCTGATTGACGATCTGGATACGACTGCGCGAAAATGGAATCCGATCCAGGAGACGATTGCGCCGGATCCGGAAGCGGCGCGGTTCTACCAGGGGCGGCGCGCCCTGTACGAGGATGTGTATGGTGCACTCCAGCCTCTGTTCCCGCGCTTGCACGCCCCCTGACCCTGCTGGATGGAAGGGAGTCGTCATATGCCTGCCCGCAAGTTGGTCCCCAGGCCCTTCGACCCGGTCGCCTTCTTGCCATCCGACCTGTTCGCCGCCGTCACGGACGTGCGGATCGAGCGGCCCGCCATCGTCCAGGAGGAGGCGGAACGCCGCAAGCGCCGCTCCATCCCGGCACCTGATGGGAACCTGGTCATCCTAGCCGCCGATCACCCGGGCCGGAACGTCCTGAACGTGAAGGACGATCCGCTGGGGATGGCGGACCGGCACGCCTACCTCGCGCGCATCCTGCGAGTCCTGACCTGTCCCGGGATCGACGGGATCATGGGCACGCCGGATCTCATCGAGGATCTCTTCATCCTGACCCGGCTGATCAAGGAGCGGGGTGGGGCCAGCCTGCTGGACGATCGCCTGCTGGTGGGGTGCATGAATCGTGGGGGCCTCAAGGGGACGGCCTTCGAGATGGAGGACACGTTCACCGCCTTCACCACGGAGCGGATGCAGGCCCTGCGCATGGACGGAGCGAAGTTCATGTTCCGCCTGGATCCGACCGACCCGGCCTCGGGTCGGACCATCCTGGCGTGCGCCGACGCCGTGAGCCAGTGTGTTCGCGCCGACCTCACGGCATTCCTGGAGCCTCTGCCGGTAAAGCGCGTGCGGGGGAAGTACGTCGTACAACGGACGGTCGCGGACCTCGCCGGTATGGTGAGTGTCGCGGCCGCCATGGGCGCCTCATCGCTGAACACCTGGCTCAAGATCCCCTCGTGCAAGGGGCTCGAAAGGGTCGCGCGGGCGACCACCCTGCCCATCCTGATCTTGGGCGGCGAGGTGATCGGAGATCCCCTGCCGGTCCTGCATGATCTCCAGGCCGCCATGCAGGCGGGGCCCAACATCCGCGGCGCCCTCATCGGTCGCAACGTGATCTTCCCCGGCGCGGACGACCCGCGTGCCATGGCCGCGGCCGTGGCGGCGCTGGTCCAC
>CAZXXV010000460.1:0-3798 GCA_964644725.1 uncultured bacterium | reverse complement strand
CATGTTCCTGCCCGGGCCGGTCCAGATCGTTGAGTGCGTCGCCGGGCCGACAGGCCTGCTTCGAGCAGCCCGGCCGGGTCAGATCATCGTGGACTTGAGCACGGGGGATCCCGGCACGACGCGCCAGATGGCCGCGCTGGCCTGGGAGAAGGGTGTGGGCTACGTGGACGCGCCGGTCCTGGGCCGGCCGGCCAGCGTGGGCAAATGGGCCCTGCCGGTAGGCGGTCGGGTCGAAGACCTCGAGCGCTGCCGGCCGATCCTGGATGTGGTGGCGGCCAAGATCATCCACATCGGCGAGTCTGGCTCGGGCAACAAGATCAAACTCCTGAACCAGATGATGTTCTCGGCCATCAACGCCATGACCGCCGAGATGATGGCCGTGGCCGAGAAGATCGGCGTGCCGCCAAAGCTTCTCTACGAAACCATCACCTCCAGCCAGCCCGCCACGGTGAGTAATCTCTTTTTGGAACTGGGCAAGAATATCGCCGCCGACAGCTACGACCGGCCCACCTTCTCAGTCGACCTGCTCTGCAAAGACGTGCGTCTGGCCATCGAGATGGCGAAGGCCCACGGCGCGCCCCCGCCCTTGGCCGGGGTGATTCAGTTCATCAACGAAGCAGCCCAGGCCCAGGGCTTCGGCGCCCAGGATACCTCGGTGATGTGGAAGGCTTTGGGCTCCTTCTGGAAGCGGCCGGCCTAGCCGCCGCTTCGTGGTCATTGAGAAGTACAGGAAGATCAGCGAAGGGACCGAGTCGAGGAGTAGGCTGAGGTTCTGAGCCCTTGGAGGAAATGGGAGCAGAGGAGAGGTACCGAGAACTGACCGCCGGATGGGGAGGCACGCGAGACAGAAGTTCAGGTACCAGGAACGAAGGGTTACCTTTGGGTCTCCCCAGAGATCAATCTCCGGTGACCGTATCGCTGCTGGTGATCTGCAGGTCAGCGTAAAACCAATAAACCCACAGGGTCCTCCCCCACGTCCTAGCGTCGAAAGAAGGATCTTACCTTGAGACCGACGAAACGACCGGGTCCCGCCTTACGGCCGGGTCCCGTTTCACTCGGTGCGAGGCCCTGGATCCGTATCCCGGGTAACGCACTGCCAGATTGCTGCAGGCTGCCCGGTTGGGGCCGGGGCGGATGCCGGGAGGGGTTACCGGGGCACGCGCTCGCTGTCCAGGCGGTGCAGGACCTCCCCCGCGTGCTCCACGTACAGGATGCCCTCGCCCTCCCGGCCTTTGTGGTCGTCCAGTCGGATGCTCCTCGGGTCGGCATAGCCCAGGTTCACCTGGCGGCACATTGCCTCGGGGATGGCGGTGGCCAGAACGACCTCGATCCTGGGCCGTTCCACCCCGCCCTTGTAGGTCCCGAGTCCCTTCACGTGCGTCGAATGCGCCAGGACGCCCCTCGGCACGTCCCGAAAGCGGTCCATCTGCTTCAGGAAGTAGTCCCGGACGTGGTATCCGACCCGCTCGAGGTGCTGGCCCCAGGTGTGGGAGATGGTCCGGATGTGGGGCCCATAGATGATCAGCCGACCGCCATCGGCCACGACCGGTTCCAGCTTGTACATGACCTTCCCGGCCACCCAGATCTCATCGTACATCTCCGGGGCCTCTCCCAGGACTGTGTGGTAGGGGCGTGGCTTGTAGACGACGTGCAGGCGAGCGGAGAGGTCCGCCGCGTGCGACCAGGCCTCCTCGGGGCTGCCCACGAAGAGTCCGGCCAGGGCGTTGCCCGGCCCCACCACCATTGCGATGCAGTGCCGGGGCACCGTGACCATCTGGGCAGCCCGGTCCACCACCTGACGGACCGGGGTTTGCTTGTACCCGATGGTCTTCCAGCAGGTGATGACCGCCCCCAGCCAGTGGAAGAAGTGCAGGAAGTCCCCGCCGGAGATGCCGGGGAACAGGTACTTGTTCCCGCCGGACATCCCAACGACCTCATGCGGGAACACGGGGCCCAGAATGAGGAGGAGATCGTACTCGTAGATCGTCCGGTTGATATCCACGTCCACCGCCTCCCGGAAGAGGCCCCCGGTGAGGGCTTCGATCTCCTCCGCGGCGATCGTCTCCAGCTTCACCAGGGTGCTGGGAAGGTCCCAGCGGTGGTTCAGGAACTGCGTCGTCGGGAACTCGGCCGCCCGCCGGGAAGGCTGGATGCCGTAGAGGGCGAGGATCTTCTCCTCCGCGAGGTGCTTGTGCGAGCCCAGGGCGACCATGAAGTCGAGCCGCCCGGCCGCCATCCCCACGACAGCACGGAGGGCGGCGACCAGCCGGGGGAGGGGGCACGTGCGCGTGGTGTCGGGGGTGAGGACGAGGACCCTCTTCCCCCGCACGGGTTCCTCCGGGATCCCCCGGCTGAGGATCTCCTCGATCTCATCGCGGCCCAGATCGAGTCCTGGATCTCCCTTCCCGACGACCGTTGACATGCTCGTGCCCCCCGAGCGGCGGCCTGCTACCCCGCCGCCTAGATGTTGTGGACCAGGTAGCCTCCATCCACGGGGAGAGAGATCCCCGTGACAAAGCCAGAGGCCTTGTCGCTGGCGAGAAAGAGGAGCGCGCCCGCCAACTCGTGCGCCTCGCCGAACCGCCCGAACGGCGTATGGGCGATGATGGCCTTGCCCCGATCGGTGAGCCCCCCGGTCTTCTCGTCAATCAAGAGGGCGCGGTTCTGCTTGCCGACGAAGAAACCCGGGGCGATGGCGTTCACCCGGATCCCGTACGGGGCGAACTCCTTGGCCGCGGCCTGGGTCAGGTTGAGCACGCCGGCCTTGGCCGCGCCATACGCCCAGACCCCCGAGAGGGGAAGGTACGAGGACATCGAGGTCATGTTGATGATCGAGCCCTTGATCTTCCGTTCGATCCAGTAGGCGGCCACCACCTTGGTGGGGATCATCAGGCCGGCCACCAGGTTCAGGCGCATCACGAACTCGAACAGCTCCATGTCCGTATCCACGAAGGCGGACTTCCCCCGGTTCCCGCCGACGCCGTTGATCAGGAGGTTCGGCGGGCCGAAGGCCTTCTCGGTTGCCGCCAGGGCCTCTCTGACCGTCGCCTCGATCCCGGTGTCCGCCTGGATGCCCACCAGTTCCTCCTTGCCGCCGGGGATGACGCTCGAGAGCCGCTGGATCGCCTCGTCGATCGTGCTCTGGCGGTGGCCCCACAAGGCGACCTTGGCCCCCGCCTTGAGCAGGGTCTCCGCGAATCCGCCCGCGATGACTCCTGCCCCCCCGGTGATGATCGCCCGAGTGCCGGAGAGATCGAACATCTCCTCGACGTAGCTCATGGGTCTTCCTCCGCGCTTCAGATGTTGGTCCGTCCGGTATGAAAGCTCCCTAGCTCGTCCGCCAGCCCGTCCCCTTCTGGCCGGCCTCGCCCAGGAGACCTCGACCAGTGCCCGGCCGGTTTCCGGGTCTTCCGGTGGGACGGTGAGGTGCTTGCCGGTGGGGGCGCTGCGTCGTTTCTTCCCCCATCCGATTTCCCTGAGTGCCACTATGATACCGCAAACGGGTGTCCAAAAAAAGAATACCTCCTCAATGCGGCCCAACTCGCGGTGGGATGATGCTCCCGCAACGCGCCGCGCATGTCCCTCCTGCGGCCATCAGTGGGCTTGGGTATTGGCCGACATTCGATCCAAGTGGCGGGGCGGCGGGCAACGGTACAATCCGTGGCTGCCGAGACCGAAGGAGCCTTCCAGGCTTACAGCAACGGCCTGCCAAGCTAAATGCAGTGGCAAGACTCGTCAGCAGCGAGGTGCGTGTTTGTTAGCATCACCCCATTCAAGCAGACGCGGAGAAGCCAGACA
>CAZXXV010000459.1:0-3816 GCA_964644725.1 uncultured bacterium | reverse complement strand
ACCCGGGAGCAGCAATTCCTCGAACTCGCCAGGATGCGCGGCCTGAGGCCAGTCGGGAGGAATTCCGCCGACAAGACACTCCGGCAGATCTCTGCATTCTTCTCCCGCTCCCTCCTGCGCGACGAGACGGCGTGCCGCCCCGGCATCCTGCAAGGGGTTGACCCGAGAGCCCGGCTGGTTGCCACGCTTCTGTTTCTGCTCAGCGTCAGCCTGGCGCGGTCCATCCCTGTACTCCTGGGCCATGCGGCCCTTCCCATCGCCGCCATCGCGCTCTCCCGCCTTCGGGTGAAGGAAGTGCTGGGGGCCGGCTTCCTTGTGGCACTCGTCTTTTCCGTGCTTGTCGCGGCGCCAGCCACCCTGAACATCTTCACCGGCGGGCAGGTCATTCTCCCCCTCCTCTGGCGAGAGCAGGAGTGGCATTACGGCCCCTACGTTCTTCCTCGCGTGATTGGCATGAGCCGCGAGGGGCTGCTCACGGCGGCTACATTGCTCCTCCGCGTCCTGTCTTCCGTCGCCGCAGTCCTCTGGCTGACCCTTGCAACGCAATGGGTGGACGTGCTTCGTGCCCTGCGGTCCCTTCGCCTGCCTCCGATGTTTTTGCAAGTGGCCGGCATGACCGTGCGGTATCTACATGTGCTCCACCGGCAGTCCGAAGAGATGCACATCGGAAAGAAGAGTCGCGCGGTCTGCCGCGCACCCATGGCCGCCGAGCAGGCATGGGTTGGATCCCGCATCGCCAGCGCCTGGGACCGGGGCCTGCACCTGATGGAAGAGGTCAGTGACGCGATGACGGCCCGGGGATTCAGGGGGGACGCGAGATTCCCTCCGGGCTCGCGCCTTCGGGCGCGGGACTGGGGATTCCTCGCGGTCGTCGTCGTCCTCTGTGCGGCCGCCCACATCCTCTGGAACGCTGTCCACTCCCGAGTCTGAGGGACCATGACACCGCTGCTCGAGCTGGTCGACGTCCACTACGCCTACGGAGAACGCATCCCCGCCCTGTCGGGGGTGTCGTTCACCGTCTCTGCCGGAGAGCGGTTGGCCATCCTGGGCGCCAACGGCTGCGGGAAGACGACACTGCTCAGGCTCCTGGGGGGTCTGATCTTTCCGCAGAAAGGATCCTATCGCGCTTTTGGGAGGGAAATCACCGAGGCGCTTCTCTCTCGCGATCCCTTCGGGATGTTTTTCCGGAAGGAAATCGGCATCCTGTTCCAGAACTGCGACGCGCAGCTTTTCAACCCCACCGTGGAGGACGAGGTCGCCTTCGGCCCCCTCCAGATGAACGATCCCCCGGAAGCGGTGAGCCGTGGTGTCACCGAGGCCATGCAGACCTTCGGGCTTCGCGGCCTGGCCGGACGACCTCCCTTTGCCCTGTCCGGCGGCGAGAAGAAGAAGGTCGCCCTGGCCTCCGTGATGGTGATGGATCCGCAGGTCCTCCTGCTGGACGAACCCACCGCCGGGCTCGATCCTCGAAGCAGCCGGACGCTCGTGGATCTCATCCTCGAGGCGCAAGAGCAGGGCAAGACGGTGATCACCGCGACCAACGACCTGCACATCGTTCCAGAGATCGCCACTCGGATCCTCGTGTTCGGGGAGGACCGGCGCATCCTGGCCTCTGGGCCGCCTGAGGAGATCCTGACGAACCGCCCCATCCTCCTATCCGCCAACCTCGTCCACTCCCACCGTCATGCCCACGGGGACCTCTGGCACGTGCACGAGCACGAGCACCCCGGAGCCGACCACGTTCATACCCACCACGAATCTGCGTCCAGCGAACCCAACATGCACTGACCCCGCCCCGCACACCCGGGGGGTCAAGGGTCACGATACCTGCGAGGGGCGGATCGCTCGAGCAACGCGGGACCACCGCAGGGATCAACGGACAGAGCGCGGAACGAAGGGTATCACTGCGGCAAGGGAGAGACTCGGAGAGGGGAAGAGGGGAAGTCGCTAGCTCCTCTTGGATTCCACGTTCCTCTGGATCCACTGGATGAAACTCTCGACACTGCGGAACGTCTCCAGGGGTGATCGCGCACTCAGGTCATCTGCACTCGATGAAACGGCCCAGGCGGCCCCCAGCGGGATGACCCCAGCCTCCCTGGCGGCCTCCATGTCTGCGGGGACATCGCCCACGTAGGCCACCTGGTGAGGTATAGCACCCCACGCCGTTAGGACCTTCTTGATGGACAGCGGCTTTACGCCTCCGTCCGGAGAGCCCGTTTCCACAACGTCAAAATACTCGGCCAGGCGAAGATGCCTCACCGAGATGTCCGCACTGTGCGGCCCCTTCCCTGTGACGATCGCCAACGCCACGCCGCGCCTCTTGAGCAGGCCTAGGGCCATCTCGATGCCGGGAAACAGTTGGGCCTTCTTTGCGGACTCCTCCTCATAGGCGACCAGATAGGCTTTCAGGCAGGCCTGCCACTGGTTCGGGACCAACTGCCGGATCATCCCTTCTTCGCTCGGCCCGAAGAGGGCCGCAATCTCCTCGTCCGTGTAGGGGCGGTTCGAAAACCCCCTCAGGGCTCGCCGGAAGGCTGCGAAGCATACGGGCAGCGTGTCCCCCAGCGTTCCGTCGAGATCGAAAATCATGCCGTCGAGTTTCATAAGGGCTCCAGGTGGACTAGTTGCGCCACCCCGCGGCCTCTCCTCTCGCGGCGATTGCGCCGAGCTGTTGCATCAGACCGAGGCTGTCTCCAATGGCCCAGCCATCCACGATCTCGCCATCAACGAGGCGGAGGAGAGCGGAGACACACCCGCGCTTGATCCTGGTGCCTGGTCGATTGCGCATGCCTCACCTCCATTCGCCATCCGGGTAGCGCCGGAACTCAACTCGCCGGAAAGGGCCTCGCGACCGGCCGGGCGAGGTCAGCCGCCGTGGCGGCGATAGCCGCGGTCACCTGCGTGAGGAACGGGAGGTCCAGGGTATCCAGGGTGTCGCTGGCCGAATGATAGTGGGGGTTCCGCAGGAAGGCGGTGTCGGTAATCATGACCGCCGGGAAGCCGGCGTCCCAGAACGGCGCGTGATCGCTCAGGCGGACGATGGGCAAGAGGTAGCCGTTCCACCCGACCACGAGCGATTCCACCGGCAGGGATGGAACAGCCTCCCGGGCCGAGGCGACGAACGCCTCCACGAGCACCCGGGACTTCCGATTGCCCACCACACCGATGAAGTCTCCGGTCTTTCGGGCCCGGATGCCCGGCGGGAGGCGCTGCCTTCGGCTGGTAAAGCCCACCATCTCCAGGTCCAGGACGCCGACGATCTCTCGCCGCTCCCGCTTGGCCTGGCGAGCGAAGTGGCGGCTCCCCAGGTACCCGTACTCCTCCAGGGTGAAGCCGACAAACCGGAGCGTCCGTTGGAAGCGCATCGGCGCCAGCAATCGTGCGGCCTCGATCATCGCGGCCACGGCGCTGGCATTGTCATCGGCGCCCGGCGTCCCCGGCTTGGTGTCATAGTGCGCCACGACCAGGACTTCTTCCTGCGGCGCCAAAATCCCAAGGCTCGTCCCAACGATGTTGCGGAAGAGCCGACCCTCGGCCGGGAACGCATCCTCCGATACCGCGAGCCCGGCAGCCTGGAACTGCTCCGCCACGTAGGTCGCAGCGGCGTCCAGGGCCGGCAGACTTGCGTAGGGATCGCGCGGCCCGACGAGGGCCGTGAGATCCCGACGGATCCGCGACTCGGAGGGGTTCATGTGTTCGCGGCTCCTCTGCGTCGCGGCCTTCAGGGATCAGCGGACGTAGATGGGAATCGCGGGCAGCACGGGCTCGGGGACGACCCGGCCGTCCAGGAAGTGGAGCCAGTGCCGCCGCTCCCCG
>CAZXXV010000458.1:0-3822 GCA_964644725.1 uncultured bacterium | reverse complement strand
GGCGCTGATTCACCGATATTTTCACACACTCTGACCGCTGCCCGTCACGGAGGATTGGCTGACCAGCACCCGGTCTCTCGCTGCCTACTATTTCTGGTACTTCACCGCCGTCGGCGTGTTCGAGCCGTTCCTCACCCCCTTCTGGCGGCAGATCGGCTTTCCCTCCGTACAGATCGGCCTCCTGAATTCGATCATGCCCGGGGTCGCCGTCTTCGCCCCCTTCCTATGGACTGCGTACGCGGATGCCACCCGGCAGGGCGAGCGGATCTTCCTGGCTAATACCTGGATCTGCGCCCTGGTCGCCCTCCTGATTCCGAATCTGGGCCGGTTCTTCGCGGTGGCGACGGCGATGCTGGCCTTCTCGCTTTTCCGCACGCCGCTCATTCCCCTCGCCAACAGCATGACCTTCCGCGCGCTGGCCGATCGTCGCCAAGGATTCGCTGCGGTTCGCCTGTGGGGCACCGTTGGCTACATTCTGACCGCTGTGGGCACAGGGATTGCGATCGACCGGATCGGCCTGTGGGCAGGGATGCATGGGATCTCCGTGGCCATGATAGCCTGCGGTCTGGTGGGATGGTTCGGGCGAAGCAAACGCCGGGTCGCCCTTCCACCGGTCGGCCTTGCGGATTTCCTCCAGACCCTGCAGAACCGGCAATTCTTGCTCCTCCTGGTTGCGGCGGCGCTGGCCCGGGTGAGCTTTGGCCCCTACGAGACGTTCTTCACGATCCACTTGGAGCGGCTAGGGCTGTCCAGGACGTTCGCCGGGACGGCGTGGGCCCTGGCGGCCGTGAGCGAGCTGGCCGTGATGCTCTGTTGGGCACGCATGTGCGAACACGCGACCACGCGCGCCTGGCTGATCGCAGCGCTGGCCAGTCACCCGCTTCGCTGGGTCCTGTCCATCTTCGCCCAGGATGCGTTCACGCTGCTTCTCACCCAGCTCACCCACGCGTTGGCCTTCGGCGTGTTCTACCTGGCCGCCGTGCAGACCGTTGATACCCTGGTCCCGGATGGCCTGCGGGCCAGCGCGCAGGGGCTCTTTGCCTCCGTCACCTTCGGCCTGGGCGGCCTCGTTGGAAACTTGCTGGGTGGCCTTCTCTACGAACCCCTGGGTATGCCGTGGTTGTACGCGGCTGCCGCGGTCGTGTCTGCCGCAGCCACGGTCCTGTACTGGGCCGGGACCCGCCAGGCTGCCGCCGCCGGCCGCATGGCCACCGTCCACATTCACGGGGGCAAGTCCCGGTGAGCCGCCCCTGGATCGTCCTGGCCTTCCTCACCGGCGTCAACCTGCTGAACTACATTGATCGGCAGATCCTGTATGCGGTCTTCCCGCCCATTCAGGCCGAGCTGGGCCTGTCGGATACCCAGCTCGGCATTTTGGCCTCGGCCTTCATGTGGGTGTACCTTTGCACGGCTCCGATCTTCGGCCTGCTCGCGGATCGCTGGTCCCGGCCCCGCCTGATGGGCCTGGGCGTCGCCATCTGGAGCGTGGCCACGGCCTTCTCGGGCGTGGTTCGCAGCCATGCCGAGCTGTTGCTCGGGCGCGCCGCCGTCGGCATCGGGGAGGCCAGCTACGGGGCGGTGGCCCCGGCCATGCTCTCGGATCACTTCCTCCCGGAGAGGCGGGGGAGGGCACTGGCGGTCTTCAGCATGGCCATTCCGGTGGGAAGCGCCCTCGGGTATCTGCTGGGCGGGATCCTCGAGCACATCTTCGGCTGGCGGGCAGCCTTCTTCATCGTCGCGCTGCCCGGCCTGTTCCTGGCGTGGTCCGTGAGCCGGTTGCCAGAACCAGCGCGCGGCGGCTTGGACGGGACTGCCGGGCCGGCGAGGGGGAAGGCTGCCCCCCTGGCTCGCGACTACCTGGAACTGCTCCGGACGCGGACCTACGTGCTGAACTGCCTGGCCATGACGGCCATGACCTTCGCGGTCGGGGGACTGGCGGCGTGGGTCCCGACCTATCTCGTCCGGGTGCGGGGGATGGAGCTGGCCCAGGCGAATCTCACTTTTGGCCTGCTGACGCTGATCAGCGGCGTGGGCGGAACGGTGGCGGGCGGCTGGATTGGGGATCGGCTCCTCACGCGGGTACCGGCGGCGTACTTTCTGGTCTCGGGGGCGGGCCTGGCCCTGAGCGTCCCATGCGCTGCCGCGGTCATTCTGCTGGAAGATCGGACTTGGGTCTTGGCCGCCATCTTCCTGGCGGAGGTCCTGATCTTCCTCAACACCGGCCCCCTGAATGCCATCATCGCCAACGTGAGCCGGGCCGAGGTGCGGGCGACCGCCTACGCGGCAAACATCTTCATCATCCACGTGCTGGGGGACGCCGTCTCGCCGACGGTGGTGGGTGTGGTCTCGGACCGGGTGGGACTGGCCGCCGCGTTCTGGATTGCCCCTGGCGCGTTGGCCCTGGCTGCCGTCTTCTGCTTCTGGGGAATGCGGTACCTGGCCGCCGATGTCAGTCGCCTGCGCAACTAATGCAGAATGGCCAATGCGGAGTGTGGAATTCCCGACAAGAGCGTACGAATGTACGAGTATACGAAGGCACGTTCTGGATGCGGAACACCCAGGGGGCACCTGACTCCGAAATGGCGAATGCGGAATGCAAGCAGGCCGGGAGGCTATCTCCCCGATTTCGAAATTCGAACTTCGGAATTGATTATTCCGCATTCCGCAATCCGCATTGAGTTCAGGGCAGCAAGACGATCTTCCCGAACTGGGCCCTCGCTTCGATCAGCCGGTGGGCCTGTGCGCACTCCGAGAGGGGGAGCGTGCGGTCAACCACGGGGCGCAGCTTCCCTTCGGCCATGCGCCGGACCACCTCCAGCAGGTCGGCCTTGCGGCCCATGAAGGCCCCCAGGATGGAGATGGCCTTCGAGAAGAGGTAGCGGATGTCCACCTTCGCCTCGTATCCGGCGGTGGCCCCGCACGTGACCAGACGGCCGCCGGCGGCGAGGTTCGGGATCAGCTTCTCCCAGGTCGTGCCCCCGACGTGTTCGAAGACCACGTCCATGCCGCGCTTGCCGGTCAGCCGGCGCACCTCCTGCGCCAGGTCCTGAGTCGCGTAGTTGATCCCCGCGTCCGCCCCCAGCTCTGCCGCCTTGGCCAGCTTGTCGTCCGTGCTGGCCACCGCGATCACCCGGGCTCCGAAGAGTTTGGCGATCTGGATGGCGGCCGTGCCCACGCCGCTGCCCGCGCCCATGACCAGCACGTCCTCGCCGGCCTTGAGATGCGCCTGCCGGACCAGCATATTCCACGCCGTGAGGAAGGTCAGGGGGACCGCGGCGGCTGCCGGGTAGTCCAGGCGCTCCGGGATCGCGATGCAGTTGACTTCCGGAACACAGATGGAGTCGGCACACCCGCCATCTACGCTGTAGCCGCCAATGATCTGGTAGGCGTGGCAGAAATTGTCCTCGCCTCGCAGGCACGGCCCGCACTGCCCGCAGGTCCATCCGGGAGACACCATGATCCGCTCCCCGACCTTCACGCGGGTGCAGGCGGACCCCAGTGCCACGACCTCGCCGGCGATGTCGCAGCCTCCGATCTTCGGAAGAGGGACCTTCACACCCGGGAGGCCTTTGCGCAGCCAGATGTCGAGGTGATTGAGGGCGACGGCCTTGACCCTGAGCTTGACCTCGGTGGGTCTCGGGGTTGGCCCAGGCACGTCCTCGTACCGCAGGACCTCGGGTCCGCCATGCTCGTGGAACCGAACGGCCTTCATGCCACCTCCATGATCGTGAGACGTGAAGCGTGAGGCGTAAGGGGATGAGGTTGAGCGCTCAGAGTGTGTGAAAATATCGGTGAATCAGCGCCGTTCGGCTGAGCTCACGA
>CAZXXV010000457.1:0-3825 GCA_964644725.1 uncultured bacterium | reverse complement strand
GGCGAGATCCTGATCAGCGGGAAGGGCTGGAGCAGGGTCCATCCTGAAACCGGGATCCCAAACAACCCCGGTTACCAGATCCCGTTGCGCTGCCTCCTGCCCCGGTCCGTCGAAAACCTCCTGGTGGCCGGCCGGTGCGCTTCGGCCACGTTCGAGGCGCAGTCGGGGGCTCGGGGGATGGGGCCGTGCTGTGCCATGGGGCAGGCGGCCGGCACCGCGGCGGCCCTGGCCGCACGACAGGGCGTCTCGCCGCGGGCGCTGGACATCCGCCAGGTCCAGGAGGCGTTGCTGAAGGAGGGTGCCTACCTCGGCCGACGGTTCGAGACGAGGCGCTGATTGAGCGCCAGGTGATCCTGCACCATCCAGTGCGAAGCATCGCATGAAGGAGGACATCATGGGAACTCTGACGCGCCGTCAGTTCTTGAAGAGGGTGGGGCAGGGCGGCATGGCTGTCGCCAGCGCAGGCCTGCTGGCCCCCGCATCGACGTGGGCGCAGGGAAGCCTCGCGGGGCAATCCATCATCCACTGGTCCCTGTTGAACCCTGAGGGGAAGAGCCTGCGAGAGGTCGCACTCAAAGAGATCCTGGGAAAGTTCAAGGAAAGGACCGGAATTACCGTGGCGGTTCAGACCATGCCCTGGCAAGAGTTGGGGACCAAGCTGATCGCGGCCGTTCAGGCCGGCAACCCGCCCGACAGCTCGCGAGTGAACATCTACACCCTCAAGATGGTCCTGAAGGCCGAGGCCCTCGTGAACCTCGACCCGTACCTCAAGAAGACCTTCAGCGACGCCGAGCGGAAAGACTTCATCGTGGACTTCACCCCGCCGGTGATCGTCAACGGCAGCAAGTGGTCCATGCAGATCGAGATGACGCCCAAGGCCCTGTTCGTCCGGAAGGACTGGCTGGGCAAGGCGGGGATGAAGGCCCCCAGGACCTGGGCCGAATTGGTCGAGGTCGGCAAAGCCATGACCGGGGGCGGCAAGTGGGGTTACATGTTCAACGGCTCCAAGACGCAGCTCAACCAGGTCGAGACGATCTTCCAGCCCCACATCCATGGTCGGGGTGGCCGTGTTCTGGATGCCTCGGACAAGGGTGCCTTCAACGACGAGGCCTCCGTAAAGGCCTATCAATTCCTCTCGGACTGCGTCCACAAGCACAAGATCACTCCGCCCCAGGTGATCGCCATGACCTACGACGAGGTCACCGACGCCTTCAAAGCCGGCCGGGTCGGGATGATCCAGGAAGGCTCCCACCGGTATAGCGACATCGCCAAGGCCATCGGCCCCGAGAACCTGGAGCTGGCGAAGGTGCCATCCGATGACCCCCTGCGGCCGTCCCCCACCATCATTACCGGCTGGGGCATGGGCATCCCGCGCGGGTCCAAGCATCCAGACGCCGCCTGGGAGTACATCAGGTATTACATCGGGGCCGAGGCGCAGGAGATCAACGCCCGGGTGGCCGGCTCGCTGCCCACTCGGAAGAGCACGCTGGATCGGCCCTTCTTCCAGAGCAAGGAGGCGGCGTACATGCGCTGGTGGATGGACTACGCCGCCGAGCGGGGAGAGATCATCATCAACGTGCCGACCTTCACCCAGTTGAACGAGGTGATGGTGGATGCGCTGCAGCAGGTCTTGAACAGTCCGTCGGCTAACGTGAAGCAGGTGCTGGACGAGGCGGTGAAGCGGTACAACCAGTTGCTCCAGGCGTGAAGTCCGCCTGTAAGGACGCCTGCCCAACGAGTCCGCATGGCGCCTCGGGGAGAGCCGGTCCGGGCCTCTCCGAGGCCGCCGCGTCGATTTCTTCTCCCACCTCCTGATGCTCCCAGGTCTGCTTCTGATCTTGAGCGTTGCCGCTTAGTCTCCAGTACGCCGGAAACTTCACTTCATCGTTCTGCCCTCCTTCGTGCGCGCAGCATGAACGCAGGGAAGCGCGGGAGCCCTCCACGCCGTGGCGCCCAGGAGAGGTCCGCTCGTCCGCAGTTCCTGCCGGACTCCGGGATTCCGCTTGACACGGGCTCGTGGGTCTTAGTAACTTGCCTTCCACCCGAAGGAAACGGCCCTTCCTTTAGAGAACTTCAAGAAAGCGGCCGAGGTGTCGAGCGGGACGATGCGTGGCGTGAAACGGGCGACGACTGACCGAGCATAGGAGCAGTAGGATGGAGACCATGCGAGCGACCTGGGATGTGATCGTGCTGGGTGGGGGGACGGCAGGCCTCTTTGCCGGCATCGCCGCCGCCCGCTTGGGCGCGAAGACCCTGATCGTGGAACGGGGCGGCCACCTCGGGGGGAATGCGGCCACGGGCATGCCCCTGTGCGGGTTCTTCGATGGTGACGGCGTGCAGGTCGTCCGCGGCATTCCCCAAGAGTTCGTGGACCGCGCCGTGCAGTTGAAAGGCGGGCGGGGCCATGTCCACTTTACCGATGTGGACCGATGGATCTCCAGCGGCGTGTCCATCGAGCCCGAGACATTCAAGTATATCGCCTTCGAGAAGGTCGAGGAAGCGGGCTGCCACCTCTGGCTATACACCACTTTCATCAGGGGAATCGCTGAGGGCGCCCATGTTCAGGCGGTGGAGGTCGTCAACAAGGCGGGCGTCCTGCGCCTGACCGGCAAGGTGTTCGTGGATGCCAGCGGCGACGCGGACCTGGCCGCCTCCGTGGGGGTGCCGTTCGAGTGCGGCGGGGGGACGCGTCAGCAGGCGGTGACCTGCATCTTCCGGGTGAGCAACGTGAATCTCCCTGCCGTCGAACGGTTCATGCAGGAGAAGATCAATACCGACGGCAAGACACCCTGGAAATTCGAAAACTCCTCGCTCCGCAACAGCTTCCGCTACTGGATCCCGTGGAAGATCTTCCCGGAGTACGCCGAGAAGTTCCCGCGCCAATTCGGGGTGATTTACAACGGGACCCCCGGAGACATATTCATCAACTGCACCCACACCGCCATTGGCTCACTCGATCCGGACGACATCACCCGGGGCACCATTCGACTGCGACGCCAGGCGGTGGAAGTGCTGGAGTTCCTGAAGCGGCACGTCCCGGGCTTCGAGGATGCGTACCTGGCCCACGTCTATGACCTCGGTGTCCGGGAGAGCCGGCGGATCATTGGCGACTACATCCTGACCCTGGAGGACATGATCAGCCGCCGCGAGTTCGAGGACGTGGTGGCGATGGGGGCGTATCCCCCGGATCTGCACGATGCCCACGGCGGGGACATCCTGATCCACGCCAAGGGGTGGAGCAAGATCCACGCGGACACCGGGATCCCCAACAACCCCGGATATCAGATCCCCCTGCGCTGCCTCCTGCCCCAGAGGATGGAGAACCTGCTCGTGGCGGGCCGGTGCATCTCCGCAACGTTCGAAGCCCAATCGGGCACCCGGGGGATGGGCCCCTGTTCCGCCATGGGTCAGGCTGCCGGAACGGTCGCAGCCCTGGCGGCGAAGCAGGGGGTTTCACTGCGGACGCTAGATACCCACCAGGTGCAGCAGGCCCTGCTGAAAGAGGGCGCCTACCTGGGCAAAACGTATCGAGAACCTGCAGTACCCCGCCCGCCTCAGGGGATCCCGAAGTCCCGCGGGAACGAGCGGAACTCGTAAGGAGGGCATCATGGGAACCGTGACACGACGTCAGTTCTTGAAGGCAGTGGGACAAGGCAGCCTGGCCGTGGCCGGCGGACGGTTGCTGGCGCCGTCCTCGGCGTGGGCGCAGGGCCCCTTCGCCGGGCAGACCATCATCCACTGGTCCCTCTTGAACCCGGAGGGCAAGAGCCTCCGGGAGGTCGCCAAGAAGGAGGCCATGACCAAGTTCAAGGAGAAGACCGGGGG
>CAZXXV010000456.1:0-3851 GCA_964644725.1 uncultured bacterium | reverse complement strand
CGGAAGACGTGAAGCGGGAGGGGGAACTCAATTATCGAATGCGGAATGTCATGGACTAAGCTTCCTTGGCGGCGGTGTCGCTGCCGGACGCGCCCACGCGGCCTGCGGCCACGGTGGCCATGGTGGTGATTAAGGGGGGTCAGGCAGTCTCATTGATCTTTTGGTGAAAGACAAGTGGGGTCGCGAGGAAGAAGGCGAAGAGTTGCCCAGGTCTCCGGGGGCCAACCCTTAGATTTGGCAGCGCGGGGGTCACCACAGGTCCAGGCGTCGTGAGCGCGGTTCAATTTTTCAGAAACATTTCGACCACTTGGCCGGCGACAACGTAAACACGTTGCATTAAGAGTCAAATTGTTGTTGTCCCCTCACCTCACGTTGGCCAGCCCGTACATTCAGTCGCATCTGACGCACCTCGGTGCCTCACCAAGCCGCGCAGGGCAGGGCACCCGGGCATTTTTTCGATGGCAATATTTCCTTACGCCAACGCCACGACTGGTCCGCGACCACGACACATCTTCTGTCCAGCTGGAATCTGTCCATTCCCCTTTGGCACGATGTAGCCGTGGGGAACCCGTAGGCCCGCCCACGCACAGCTCTGCACAGCCCCGTTGGAGGCTGGCTTTTTCGGCCTCATTTCATCTCGTGTATCGCGATTGGACCTCGAACGCACAAAGGGCGCCGAGAAACTACTGCTGTTCCGACTCTCGGGGGCGGTGCAAGAGAGGAGTACCCCGAAGCATCTTGTAGAACGTCTGACTCACGATTGTCGGGAAACGGCGGGACTTGGTGATCCTGGTGTCTCGGTGGTGAGGTATTGAGGTTCTTCACGAGGGAATCGGCAAACAGGACGGGCCGATGGGCTGGAAGGACTTGTCGGTGAGAATGAACTCCTGGTGGCCCAGCACCTCGGACTTGGTCTGCTGGCCATCCGCCACCGCCAGGACCAGAATGTAGATCTCGCGGCCCACCTGGTCGAGGGTGGCGCGTCCCTCGAGGATCCGGCCGGCGTCCACGTCCATGTCCTCCTCCATCCGGCGGTACGCCTCGGGGTTGGCGCAGACCTTGATGGCCGGCGAGATCGCCGAGCCGACCACGGACCCGCGCCCGGTGGAGAAGAGGATGACGTGGGCGCCGCAGGCAATCAGATCCGCGATCTCGACGTTGTCGTTGATGTTGGGAAAGCCGAAGCGCACGTCGCCGTCCGGGATCATGTCCAGGAGGTAGAGGCCCCCGCGGGGCGGAACGTCGCCGGGTTTGAGCAGGCCGCTGATCCGCGAGGCCCCGCTCTTGGCGTAGGCGCCCATGGACTTCTCTTCCAGGGTTGTGAGCCCTCCCTCTGCATTCCCCACGGCGAAGCTGCCGTGCCCGAGGGTCTTGTAGTACCGGACGGCCTTGACGACACTCTGGATGATCTCGTGGCCCAGCGCCGGGGTCACCGCGCGCTCGGCCATGTGCTGCTCGCAGCCGACCAGCTCGCCCGTCTCCTCGTGTCCGAACACCTGTTCCCGGCGCCCTCAGCCTATGGGCAGGACATTTCCCATGGGAGTGACAGCGTCAACCGACGCCATGCCAACATCCTAACCCCGGAGTCGCCATGGGGATGACATCTGTTCCGGCGTAAAGCCGCCCGGGGGGATTCCTGCCGGGGCTATGCCATACAGTCTTTCCACATCCCTTCCACAGGAAATCCACAGAGAATTCCGGCTTGTGCACAGAAAAAAATGCACTGTCCGCAGGTTGTTCTATTGCGCTTTCCCGGGGCGGGGGATAGCCTCTCGGACCGATACTTCTCCTGCGCCCTCACCCGGGCAGCTCCCGCGCCCGGAATGACCGCTCAGAAGGAAGAGGATGTGATGCCAGCCGATTCTGGGTCCTCATCAATCTGGATCCGCGTGTGCGCCTGGTGCGGGATCTCCCTTGCGGAAGGCGACGTGACGCCAGAGCCTGCGGGTGGTTCACCGCTCGTCACTCACGGCATCTGTCCGGGCTGCCGGGACGAATTCATCCGCGCAGTGGCTGAAGAGAGGGCGGCCGCCCGGGTTGCCGGATCTCCGACGAGCGAGGCCTGATAGGCTCGTCCCTTCCCGAGAACTTTTCCCGGCCATCTCCCCATCGAAGTCCTGAAGGGCAAGACCTCACCACGTCGCCAATCGGCCCGGTTCAATCCAGGCCCGGCCGTTCGGTCAAGCTTGCTCCCGGGGTGCGGTTGAGATATGTTCCCCACATGCAGGGGACCGACAGTCGCCCGTACCCGCTCCGCGGGGGGCACGGCAGGGACCGAGGAGGGAGAGACGATGGGACTCCTGAACAAGTTGCGGTCGCTGTTCTCGTCCAGGCCTTCCGCACAGGCCGATGACGCCGTCCACATCTACGTGGAGTGCGGGCGGTGCAAGTCGAAGGTGTATGTCCGCCTGGACAAGCGCCACGATCTCAGCCGGGGGGAGGGAGGCGGCTACTTCGTGCGGAAGGAAATCATGGACAGCAAGTGCTTCCGCCTGATGACGGCCGAGATCGTGTTCGACAGCAGCTACCGCATCGAGAGCCATGAGGTACAGGGCGGCCGCTTCATCTCCAAGCAGGAGTTCGAGGCAGCCGCGCCCCCCGCCGGTCCGGCCGGAGCAGGCTAGCAGCCGAGCACCTCCGGATTCACCAGTGACGCTGGCACCTGGCCCCGCAGGGCCTGCACCACGGTGCGCGCGGAGCGCCGGCGTAGCTCCCGTTCTGCGCCTACCGAATACCAGGCGGCGTGTGGGGTCAGCAGCACGCGGGGCAGGCTCCGCAACGGGTGGTCCTGAGGCAGCGGCTCCGCCTCGAACACATCCAATCCCGCCCCCGAGATCCAGCCTTCCCGAAGCGCCTGCACCAGGTCGTCGGTGGCCACCACGCTACCTCGCGAGGTATTCACGAGGAGAGCAGTGGGTTTCATCTTGCGGAGGAGCTCCCGCCGAATGAGGCCGCGGGTCTCGTGCGTCAAGGGAGTATGCATGGTGATGATGTCAGCGGACCGGGCCAGGACATCAAGGCTCACCGACTCGACTCCCAGGGCCGAGAAGACATCGGCAGGGACGTACGGGTCGTAGGCGATCCGCCGGAGGCCGAATCCCCGGGCGCGGGCGGCCACCGCTCGCCCGATCCGGCCCAGCCCGATGATCCCCAGCACCTGGCCCTCCAGCCGGTGAACGGGCCGGAGCATGTCCGTCCAGCCCTGGGCCCGCACCTGGGCGTCGAGTTCTACAACTTTCCGCCACAGGCAGAGCATCAGCGCCAGGGCGTGATCGGCCACCTCGCTGATGCAGTAGTCGGGCACGTTCGCCACCATCACCTTCCGCTCGGTGGCGGCCGCGACGTCGATCGTGTCGTACCCTACCCCGGTCCGGACGATGATGCGACAGCGCGGCATGCCCGCCAGCGCGCGACGCCCCACCGGAGACAACGTGACCATGATTCCGTCCGCATCATGGCAGGCCTCGGCAACGTCCTCCTCCGTCCGGCACTGGGCGGTCCGGAACTCGGCACCGATGGCGGCAAGCTCTTCCAGCTCTCCACTGAAGTCGGAATGCAGCGGATCTGTGGCGACGACCAGGAATGCCATTCCTCACCTCCGGTAATCCGGCAGTCCTGAGAGCGCGGTACGTTTTCTTCCTGCGGGCACGGTCCCGGCTTGAGAGAGAGAAAGGGCACGACGCCGATCTCGTGGAAGCCCTCGCCGGTGCCTCGGCCCGAGGTCTTCTATCACAGAATCCTCGGATATGCGAGGCTGCCTATGCCATTCGTACCCTGGAGCTGATCATTCCTGTCCCTTAGCCGTCATCCGGCGGGAGCCACTTTTTCAATTCGAGGAGTGCCCCGTTCAG
>CAZXXV010000455.1:0-3907 GCA_964644725.1 uncultured bacterium | reverse complement strand
GCGGGATAGGGTTGGCCTCGGCCTTGAGCCATGCGGCGTTGAACTCCCCGGGCCCAACCCCAGCCATGCGCCCGATCCGACCGCGATCGGCGAACAGGTTGGCGATCACCGGCATATCGCAGCCCCGGGGACGCTCCAGCCAGAGGACAGGAAATCGCTGGTGCTTTTCCAGCTCCAGAACGAGAGCGGTGGGAAAGTAATCGAGGTCCACCGGCTCCGAGATGCGAAGGACCTCTTCCGCAGGGAGCTGGCTCAGGAAATCCGACAGCGACGGCATGCGGGGGATCGTCCTCTTTTCCGACGGATGGCGATTGCCGATGGGAATCTGCGGGGGACCGGGCAATCCGCAGCCCACACTGGGGCGCCGTCCACCGACTCGTAGCCTCCACGCCCAGGCCGGCCCCGCGAGGGTCACTTGACGGTCCAAAAGATGCTTCGTCCTCGTCCCGGTGTCAAGACGAAATCGTGGAAGGTGAGGTCTAGGCTATCCTTCATTTGCCCCGGCTTGCTGCCGGGGGGGTGGCAAGGAAACGCGTCGCTTTGGCGGATGTATTCACTGGCCCCCCGATCGTTCAGAGTGTGTGAAAATATCGGTGAATCAGCGCCGTTCGGCTGAGCTCACGACGAAGCCAAGCGCATTTTTCACCCATGGAAAATCAACCTGTCTGCCGTCGCCCCTGTCTGCCGTCCCGGGACAGGCAGGCGGCGACAGGCAGGGAGGTTACAGTCACGCCTGCCTGGCCGGGGCGGCGCAGGCAGGCTCGCGGCCCAGCGGCGATTTCTTCACACACTCTCAGCGGAGGCCGCTGAGGAGGTGGCGGGCGCGGCGGTAGCAGGGGCGGCCCTCGGGCCGCTGGTACCACGGGGCGGTACGGTACGAGGAGATCGCCTCTTGAAGGGCCGATCGTGCCTCATCCCGCTGGCCGAGGTGATTCAGCGCCTGCCCGAGCTTGAACCAACCCTCGACACCCGAAATGTGGATCTCCGTGGCCTGCCGATAGCGCTCCGCCGCCAACTCCCATTCCCCACGCTCCGCCCAAAAATCTCCCAGCCGCAGGTAAGGCTCCCCGTACCCGAACTTCGGATTCAGGGCCAGCGCCCGCTCGACCAGTTCCCGCCCTTTGTCCACCTCTCCGTCGTGTAGCAGACACAATCCCAGGGCGTAATTCGCTTCGGGCAGGTCGTCGGCCCGGGGCATGGCCTGTGTGAGCTCGGCGCGCGCCTCGCGGAAGCGGCCCTGCCTGACCAAGATCGCCCCGAGATCGGTTCGGGCCTTCACATTGTGAGGATTCACGGCCAGGGCGCGGCGCAGCCGTCCGGCCTCGCCCCAGGCACGCATCCGCTGGTTGAGTCGCCAGGCATAGCGCGAGCCGGCCCACCAGCCGGGCACGGACAGCGCGATGATCACGAGGATCGCCAGGAGCGGGTTCCCCGTGATCCAGGTCAGCAGGGCGAAGAGGAAAAAGCGGCTCATCTCAGCGATCGGCTGGAATGCTGAGACGCGAGGAGGCTGGCAAGCCCGGAAGCGTCAAGCTTCCTAGCCTCCCGGCTTCCAAGCATCCCAGCCGGAAAAGAAAAAGGGGGCGAAGGCGTCGCCCCCCGAACGTGGCCCCCACCGGTGCCACGCCTCACACGAGCTGCTTCAGCCGCTCCTTGGACTGCTCCAGCACCGCAGCGTGCAGGCTGTTGCCGTGCGCGTCCATGGTGACCACCGCTGGGAAGTCCTTCACGCGAAAGGCCCAGATGGCCTCGGGGCTGCCGAACTCTTCCAGGTAGACGCCCCGGACGTCGGTCACGCACTCGGCGAGCACTTGAGCCGCCCCGCCGACGACGTGCAGGTACACACAGCCGAACTTCCTGCAGGCCTCGAGCGTCTTTGGCCCCATCCCGCCCTTGCCGATGACCGCCCGGATGTTGAACTTCTCGATGATGTGGCCCTGGTAGGGTTCCTCACGGCCCGAGGTGGTGGGGCCGGCAGCCTTCACCACCCACTTCCCCTTCTCTTTGATCACCACCGGGCCGCAGTGGTAGATGATCTGGTTCTGCAAGTCCTCGGGAGGCTTCCCCCCCTCGTGGAGGAACTTGTGCACCGCATCGCGGCCGGTGTACACCATGCCGGAGATCTGGACCATGTCCCCCATCTTCAGCGCGCGGATCTTCTCCTCGGTATACGGCTCGACGATCTGGATCATGTTCGCCCCCTGGGGCCGCCTGCCCTCTCAGGATTTCGACGGTGCCCCGGACTGTTCGTAAACGTGTCGGCCAGGAATCCGGGGTAATGACCAATGCCCAATGACCAATGGGTGACGGAACCCGTCGACCGATTGCCGATGTGCCCTGCCGGGCTTTCCCCGCCATCGGAGATTGGAAATTGGTCATTGGTCATTTGCTAGTACAGCCACTCCACGATCTTCCCGCTGTCGTTCAAAACGAAGCCCTGCCGCCGGTAGGCCCAGCACATGTACGAGATGGACACGAAGTAGCTCGCCGGCAACCGGTTCAGGGCGCCGATCTTGCAGCCCAGCAGGGTCGATGCCCCGCCGAAGCCCATGGGGCCGATGCCCAGCTTGTTGGCGCTGACCACGATATCCTGTTCCAGCGCCGCCAGCGTCGGGTTGGGGTTCACATCGTCCATCGTGCGGAGCAACTGCTCCTTGGAATGGAGGTAGCCCGTCGCCCGGTCGCCGCCGATGCAGACGCCCAGGATCCCCGGGCCGCACCCCTTCCCCTGGGCCTGGATCACGGCGTCCAGGATGGCCTTGCGAACGCCGCCCAGGTCGCGGTCCGCGTTGATGCGCGTGTCGGGGAGCGAGTACTGCGCCCCCACGTTCTCGCAGCCGCCACCCTTCAGGATCAATCGCACGTCCACCCGCGTGCCGCGGTGCTGGTGGAAGTGGATGCTGGGGCTGCCGGGGCCGAGATTGTTGCCGGTGTTCTTCCCGGTGAGCGAATCCACGGAGTTCTGGCGAAGGTAGCCCTTGGCCGTGGCCTCGGCCACGGCGTCCGAGGCGGCCTTCTTGAAGGCGAGCTGGTCGAAGCCCTTGGGTGATCTCACGAAGAACAGGATGCTGCCGGTGTCCTGGCAGAGCGGCGCGGACTTCACCTTGGCCATGTCAATGTTCTTCACGATGATGTCCATCGCATACCGGCTGTTGCTGCCTTCCTGCTCCTGGGCGGCCGCGCGGGTGATGGTGCTTACCACGTCGCCGGGTAATTCGGCCGACGTGCGTCGAACGAGTTCCAGGAGATTGGCCTTGAGGTTACGCATGCGGAACACTCCTTTCTCACGGGCAACGCCCGGACGCTGTCAACTGCTGGCGGATTCTAGTCCCGCCCCGAAGCCACTGTCAACACCCGGAACCGGCTTGGCATACCTTGACAGTCAAATCGTAATTGATCGGGGAGGGCTTCTCTAGAAGCCGGGTTGTGCTCATTGTCCGTCTGGGGACCGAGGGGCCTATCCCGCGCCAGCCATACCACGATCTTCATGCGTAACCCGATGGTGCGCATGGTGGGCTGACATGCCAATGAAATCCAATCCGAGCGTCATCCGTAGGTTTACTGGCTTCCATGGTAGAACGCGGTTACTCGATGCGTTCCGGAGGCAGTTGGTTGTTGCGGGAGATCTCCAGCTCGCCAGAAAGTTGGCCAATCACGCAAGTCTCCATAGCCACGGAGCCAATCATAATCTGATAACTCAAGGGTGTGCAGATAACGACATATATTTCATTCTCAGCGGTTCGGTGTCGATAATCGTAATTGGCGACGTTGGTGCTGAGAGCGCTTAATGCTTGTCCTTCTACGTTTTTTATTCGTCTGCCTGGCACAGTCCCAAGCGTCGTGAATGGGTTGGACGAGGCAATCACCCGCAACCAATATCCAACCGCCGTCCAAATCGCTGCCGCCG
>CAZXXV010000454.1:0-3914 GCA_964644725.1 uncultured bacterium | reverse complement strand
GGTGGACCGCTTCGGCTGGGTGAGTACGCGGGAGTTCATCGACGGCATCGCCCTGGGGCAGGTGACGCCCGGGCCCATCGTGATCACGGCCACCTTCGTCGGCTACAAGGTCGGCGGCCTCCTGGGTGCGCTCCTGGGCACGATTGCCGTCTTCTTTCCCTCCTTCCTCGTCGTTACGACGCTGGCCCCCCACTACGAGCGGATCAAGCGATCCCGACAGATCCAGCTCATGGTCCGAGGGATCCTGGCGGCCTTCATCGGGCTGTTGCTCTTCGTGGGCTATCGCTTTGGCGAGGTGGCCCTGGTGGACTGGCGGACCTGGGTGCTCATGGCGGCCGCGTGGCTCGCCCTCTGGCGGAAGGTGGACCTCCTCCTTGTCGTGGGAGGTGGTGCGGTCTTGTCGGTGCTGCTGTTCTGAGGCACGACCATGCGCCTCCTCAAGGGTTCTCGCATCGCCCTCAAGGGGTTGATGGCCCACAAGCTCCGGGCGCTCCTCGCGATCCTGGGCATCGTGGTCGGAGTGGCGGCAGTCATCGTCATGCTGGCCGTGGGCGAGGGGGCCAAGCGGGACGTCCTGGGAAAGATCCAGGGGCTGGGGACGAATATCCTAATCGTGAGCGCGGGCCAACTCAAGAACGTTGCGGGCCGACCCCAACTCGTGGGCAATGTCACGACGCTCGATCTCCGAGATGCCAAGGCAATAACAGAGGAGTGTCCGGCGGTGGCTCGCATAGCCCCGATCCAGAGCCGGAAGCTCGCTGTGAAGTACGGCACGGGCGCGAGCAACACCAGTATCGTCGGGACTTCGGCGGACTTCCCCACCGTGCGGGAGTTCCGGACCATCGCGGGCCGATTCTTTGACGCCGAGGAGGTGCAGGGTGCCCAACGGGTAGCCATCGTCGGGCAGACGGTCCTGGCGAACCTGGGCGCGGACCGAGGTCTGGTCGGCGACACCATCCGCATCGGGAACGTGCCGTTCGAGGTGATCGGTATCCTCGAGCCGAAAGGGGTGAACTACGCCGGCATTGACGAGGACGACCAGATCCTCATCCCAATCGCCACGGCCCTGCGGCGACTGTTCAACCTCACCTATCTCAGCAGCCTCTACATCCAGGCTCGGGACGAGCGAGCCATGAGCACCGCGGCGCGCCAGGTGACGGACCTGCTCCGGGAGCGGCACCGCATCCGATCCGGCCAGCCCGAGGACTTCACCCTCCAGACCCAGGCGGAGATTCTGGAGGCGGCCCAAGAGACGAGTGAGACCTTCAGCCTGCTCCTGGGAAGTATCGCCGGCATCTCTCTCTTCGTCGGCGGCATCGGGATCCTGGCGATGATGGTCATCTCGGTCCGTGAGCGTACAAAGGAAATCGGGGTCCGTCGGGCCGTCGGCGCCCGCCGCCGCGACATCCTGCTGCAGTTCATCCTCGAGGCCACCAGCCTAAGCCTCGCCGGTGGTTTGATCGGTAGCCTGCTCGGTATTGTGGGAGGTCTGTTGGTCTCCCGCCTCACCGGGTGGCCCACGGCCATCTCGCCTCTGGCGATCCTGCTGGCCTTTGGCGTCGCGGCGGCCATCGGAGTCTTCTTCGGCGCCTACCCGGCCCGGCGGGCCGCCCGCCTGGACCCGATCGTCGCGTTGCGGGCGGAGTGAGGAGCCTGGGGGTCGGCCGAACGAAGGAAGGAAATTGCATACCATCACTTCGAGGAATAGCATAACTCAAGCTGCGGCGATGACGGGGTGTGGGCACGTGTAAGGGTTCCACCGGCCGCCGGATCGCTGCAGCCGTGAGGACCACGGACAGTGAAGAGGAGGAGAGCCATGTCGTGCTGTTGCTGCTGTTGCGAGCGTCACGCCCATTGCTGCTGCCACTCGGGCCACCACCATTGCGGATGCCACTCGGAACGGCATCACGGTTCCTGCCATTCGGGCCATGGCGGACACCCCCCAGAGGAAATGCGGCCCGCCTTCCCCTCGCGGGAGGAGTACCTGCGGATGCTGGAGGAGGAGCGCGACCTGCTGGAGCGGAGGCTGCGATACCTGGGGCAGGAATTGGAGGAACTCCGCAAGGGGGGCCATGCCAAGGAATAGGTAGGGCGGATCGCTTGGCAAGCTCGCTTCGGGACGGCTGTAGAGGCTTGTCAGTCCACGGGTCGGGGTTGTCGCGGCTCCCTGGACGATCGCGCGAGGGTATGCAGGCGGGGGAACAGGAGGAAATTCGATGAGGACATTCGTCCTTGCGGGTCTCGCCCTATCGCTTCCGGTGACGTCGGTTTTCGTCTTCGCCCAACAAAGCCGACCCGAGAAGATTGCCGTCGCCGCGAGCGGCAAGACCCCCTCGGCGCTGGTCAGCAGCCAACCCGGGCGGAGCCCCTTTTTGCTTTTCTTCGACAAGCAGGGCACCTTCATAGAAGCGGCGGAGAACCCCTACTAAGCATGCGGGGAGCGCTGGGATTTCCGCGCTAGAGTTCCTGGCGAGCAGGGGGTCACCGTGCTCGTGGCCGAAGGCTATGGACCGCGAATCGTTGAGATCATGAAGAGCAAGGGGATACGGCCGGTGGAATTCAAAGGGATTGCCGCCGACGCTGTGCCGGGCGTTGTGCAGATCAGATAGGCCGTGGGCCTTTATCGGGAGAAAGGAGGCGAGGTCGAATGCGCGACTGCGGATGTTCTTGCGATTCAGGGGAGCCGGCACGGCGCGGTGGAGTCGAGGACCAGTTCCTCCGGGCCTGGTTGGAACCGACCCGAAGTGAGCGCAAGGAGTTCCTGGAGGCCTTCAAGAAGCGCCTGGAGGAACGTCTGGCCGAGGTCGATGAGGAATTGCGGCGACTGTGAGGGATCCAGAGGGTGGCCGAGTGGCGTCCCCGGCTACCCTGCTCGGCGCACAGGCTCGGCGCCTCTCCGTTTTGCGGGCTGGTGGGAGTTTTGCGATACGTACTGGGGGAGAGTGTGCGACGTTGTGCCCGCCCAACAGCGGCGGAAAAGGCTTGCCTCTCTGTCGCCGCCGGACCCCGGTGCGGGCGGTATCTCCTTGGAGGTCTCAAATGAAGAAGTCGAAGGCCGTCCTTCACGGCGCCATTGTGCTGTACTTCATCATTGCGCTCGAGTTCCTGATCATGATCAGCCCCTTTGCCGGGTTCTTCTACTCCGTGTTCAATCCCCTCCTCGTCGCGGCAGACAAGTATCCGGCAACCCGCTGGCTCAGCGCCTTCTTCCTGCCGCACATGGTCGTGCCGCCCGATGCCTTGCTAGGATTCATCCGCGTCACGGGCTCTGTCCTCTTTGTCGTGGGCACGACGGTCTTTCTCGTTTGTGCGGTTCAGGTGTATGCCCACAAGCTCCTGAAAAAGGGGGCGGCATTGAAGGGATTGTACTCCCTCTTCAGGCATCCGCAGTATCTCGCCCTCGGCGTTGCGGGCCTCGGCCTTTCCATCCTCTGGCCGAGATTCCTCGTGCTTGTCCTCTGGCTGGTGATGATCCTCCTCTACTACCTCCTTGCCGCGGACGAGGAGAGGCGGATGTTGAAGGCGTATCCGGAGACCTACGCCCCGTATATGGAAAAGACCGGGATGTTCCTGCCGAAGCGGATCGAGCGGCTGGTGATGCCGAGAAGCATGGTGGGACGGGCGGCGAGCTTCGCCCTGATCGCTGTCCTGGCCCTTGGCGGGGCCTTTGCCCTCCGGGCCTACACGGTGGCGCAGCTCCCTCTCTGGACCGACGCTAATGTCGTCGCCCTTGCCGTCAACCCGGATGACGTCATGTTGATGGAACACAGGCTGCCGGACATTCTGAGCCTCCCGGAGGTGCGGTGGCGGGTGAAAGGTGGCCAGCGGTACCTGGTCTACTTCCTGCCGCCCAATTACATTATGCAGGGCCTGATTGCCGATACGGGAGGCGAATGGCGGCTCTACAAGCAGCA
>CAZXXV010000453.1:0-3917 GCA_964644725.1 uncultured bacterium | reverse complement strand
TGACGCTGCGCCTTACCCAACTCCTGCGGAACCAGACGGTGGAGCTGTCACTCTTCGTCTTCTACAGTCCCTCGGACGAGGACTACTACCTGCGGCCGGCGATCTCGTATAGGATCACCGATCAGCTCACCGCTGTCCTGGGGGCCAACATCTTCGGCGGACGCCGGAGCAGTACGTTCTTCGGCCAGCTCGACCGGAACGACAACGTCTATTTGCGTCTGACCTACGGGTTCTGATGGAGGTCGGGGGGACCTCCACTGACGTGGCCTGAAAGATAGATTTTCGCCGAACGAGAGGGGGGGAAACCAATGAACCTTTATGACCTCTTAAAGTTCCTCCACATCATCACGGTGGTCTTCATGGCAGCCCCGCTGTACAATCTGGTCGTGGTAAACGAGCGGGTCAAGTTCGGGAAGGCCCATGTCCAGGTGGACCGGTACTTCGAGAACCTGATCCGTGGCAATGCGACGCGGTGCTACGTCTTTCAGGCGACGGCCCTGGCGACCGGGGTCCTCCTCGTTGCCGTGGGGGGTTCGCTGGCCACCCTGGTCAGGAACTGGGTGCTCCTGACCAAGCTGATAATCCTGTTGGTCCTCACTGGGCTGCTCTCAGTCGTGACATTCTCTCTCCAGCCTCGGATTGATGGGCTCCTGGCCCAGGTGACGGGAGAGTCCATTCCCCAGGAGATCGCGGCGCAGCTCGGCCCGATCCGGCTTCGGCGGAAGCGGCTGGCGGCCACCTGTCTCTTCCTGGTCATCACAACAGTCCTGCTGGGCCTTCAGGTGGCTGTGCCTTTCGGGGTCCCCTTGAATGCCCTGCTCCTCGTGCTGGTCGCCCTGTTTGCCTGGAGGGTGTACAGCACCCCGATCCCCTACGGCTGGTTGTAGATAGCTTCCGTCGCTGGCCAGGCCCATGGTCAACCTTCCGGTGCAGCCGTGAATGAGAAGGACGCGGGGACGTGAGGCAGGATCGAGAAGCCGGAAGTTTCGACTCGATCGCACCAACCTACGACGCGTGGTACCAAACTCCCCTCGGCCGGCTCGCCGACCGGCTGGAGAAGGAAGCAGTCTTCAGCCTCCTGGAGAACAGGGCAGGCGATCTGGCCCTGGACATCTCATGTGGGACGGGAAGCTACGCCCTGGCCTTGGGGCAGCGTGGTCTCAGGGTCGTGGGTGTGGATGTCTCCGAGCCTATGCTGCGCGTTGCCCAAACCAAGGCCAAGGCGGCACAAGTTCGGCTTGCCCTCATGCGCGCTGAGGCAGACGTGCTTCCCTTTCGGGCGGGGATCTTCGACTTGGTTACCGTGATCCTCGGGCTCGAGTTCATGGCTGATCCGGGCAAGACTCTTGAGGAAGCCAGGCGCGTTCTCAAACCCAATGGTTCCCTCATCGTCGCCGTCCTGAATCGAACGGGCCTCTGGACCCTCTGGCGCCGGCTCAAGCGGCTTTTCGTCCCCTCTATCTGGCGTAGTGCCAGGTTCCTCAGCATCAACGAGCTGGGGGCGCTCCTGGAGGAGCGGGGGTTCACGGATCTCCGGTGGCGCGCCGCCGTATACTTCCTGCCCCTTGTCCGGAGACGAGGCATCAATTGGCTCGAGCGGTGGGAGGCAGTGGCAACTCGGTGGATGCCGGGGCGAGCGACCTTCGTGGCCGTGGCAGCACGCCGCCCATGAAGAGGAGGAACCGATGGGGTCGGTAGCTGGTGCCCCGATACGGATGGTGGATCGTCGGCGCCGTCCTCCAGGGTCTCGGCACGGCGATGGTGTATCCGGTGCTCCTCGCTGCCATCGGGGATGTTGCCCATCCGAGATGGCGCGCCACCTCGATGGGGGTCTACGGCCTCTGGCGCGACCTCGGCTACGCCGTCGCCGCCCTCCTCTCCGGAATCATCGCTGATCTGCTTGGCATGGCTGTCGCGATTCATGTGATCGCCGCCCTCACTCTCCTATCGGGCGTCGTGACCGCCGTCCGGATGTACGAGACACTCCCCGCGAGACGGTGAGGCGCCTGCGCAGGGTTCCTCCAGCCACGGATGTGTTTCCGCTGGCGCACTGCCGTTTTCGGGTGTGGTGTGGCAGGTCATGTAACCCTTGTCGGTCAGAGCGCTCCAGGGTCGGTTACCGGAATGGTCGTGGGACAGGATCACCTGTTCACAGGGTCATGAAACTGTCAAGCCACTCCGGAGACCGTCTTCACTGCGGCCACTCGCATTTGAGTGTGCGCACTGGGGGCCGCCCGGTGGAGTGCTGGCCACCCTGGCCATCTTCTCCCCGTCGTGGGCGATCCTGGTCGCCGCGGTTGAACCGGAGGCACTGGAGGTCCTGCGCCGAGTAGATCCGGTGCCCCGAGGAGGCCCGGGATGCCTAGGGCGGGAGCCCGAAGGCCTCGTAGTACCGGATGGTCTTCGGATTGACGCCACATTCCCGCGCTAGCTCGCCGATCCGCATTGGCCGCCCCCTCCTGAGAGAGTTCCTCACCGCTCGCAGGCAATATAGGTCTTCCAGTCGACTGGAAATGCAAGGGATTTTTTCGGGAGTTCTTCGGGTAGCGAGCTGCAGTACGCATCCGGCGGCCCGGGAGGGAGCTTAGCCGAAAAGCTTGACGGCCACCCCCACGAGGCCACCCCCCAGGACGAGCCAGGCCGAGTTCAGCCGGAGCCGGAACACCAGGACGGTCGCCACCAACGCCAGCCCCACCGTGACGGCATCCACCAGCGCCGCGCGTCCCAGTTGCCAGGTGACCGTCGCCATCAACCCGAGGGAGGCCACGTTGACCCCGTCCAGGAACCCGGCAGCCCACGGCGACCGCCGCAAGCGGGGGATAACGGGATTGCTGAGGGCCACGAACACGAACGACGGAAAGAAGATGCCGAATGTCGCCAGCAGCGCCCCCGGGATCCCGGCCACGACGTAGCCGATGAAGGTCGCCGTAGTGAAGACCGGCCCCGGCGTGAACTGGCCGACGGCGATGGCGTCAATGAGCTGCCGGTCGGTCAGCCATCCCCACCGCTGCACGAGGTCCGCCCTGAGGAAGGCCAGGAGGACATAGCCGCTCCCGAACAGGATCGAGCCCACCTTGAGGAAGAACGCGGTTAGGTTGAACAGGCTGATGGGCACGGTGGCTCCCGCCGCGCCGGCAGCGGTCGCCGACGAGGTGCCGAAGAGGATCGATCCGGCCAGCGCTGCGACGCCTCCGGGCCGAATCCACTGGCGCTCCAGGTTCATCCAGAGCATGACCCCGAGGCCACCCGCAAGCAGGAGCAGGACCTCATTGACGCCGAGGAAGGAGAGGGCGATGACCGCGATGCCCACCGCCCCGGTGGGGGGACCCTTCACCGCCTTGGCCGTAAAACCCCACAGGGCTTGAACCACGATGGCGATGATGACCGGCTTCACGCCATAGAGCAGCCAGAGCACTTCCGGCAGCGAGCCATACCGCACATACGCCCAGGCCAGGGTCAAGGTGATGGTCATGGCGGGCAGGATGAAACACGCCCCCGCGACGATCAGCCCCCGCCAGCCCGCGCGGAGGAGCCCGATGTGGATCGCCATCTCGGTCGAGTTGGGCCCGGGGATGAGGTTGGTCGCCCCGAGCAGATCCAGAAAGCGCTCCCGCGTGAGCCATCCCCGCTTGCGGACGACCTCGTCGTCCATCATGGCGATGTGGGCCGCCGGTCCACCGAAAGCAATGGTTCCCAGCTTAAGGAAGAGTCGTACCAGTCCCCTCAGGTGGTGTGCCGGCGGGTCCCCGCGAGCGCGGTGCCCTGTCCCCTCCGTCCCCCTGCTCATCGAGCCCGCCGGCGGTCCGACGACCGAGCGTATGCGCTCCCTCTCCAGGGAGCACGGCGTCGCGCTCTGCGCCACCTTCGACGTGGATCATGGACAGCACATGCACGAGACGGCCGTCATGACGGGAACG
>CAZXXV010000452.1:0-3921 GCA_964644725.1 uncultured bacterium | reverse complement strand
AGCGCCTCGGGAATCATGACTGTGGTCAGGGCGGTGGCGGCCCGGTCCTTCGCCAGCCGGGCGCCGGTGAGACACCCATCCAGGCGGAGTCGCAGCCGGAGGAACTCCTCCAGCCCCTCGAAGGAGACGCACGGCCCGGCCTTGGGTCCCTTTGGTTGGTACAGCCCGAGTGCATCCGAGCCGGTTTTCTGAGAGCCGGCGACTACGGCAATGGCCCCAGTCTGGACGGGCGCGCCCTCCGCTCCACACGAGGCGCCGCAGCTCGCTCCATCCCAGGCCGGATGCCGGTTGTAGCCAAAAACAAGCTCGGCACAAATGCGTCCAGCCTCACCCGCGGCGCGTGCGGACTGCACATGGCAGAGGTCCGTCAGGAAGCTCAGCAAGCCGACGAGCCCCTCGGCCACGACCGGATTCTCCGGACCCTTCGCCTCGAGTTCGAGGACGTCCAGGATCTGATGGCGCGACGCCAGGAGCCAGCAGAGGGCATCGGCCAGAGGGAAGGTCACGCCCTGGCGGGGCCCGTGATACAGCTTCGCGCCCTCGGCATCGGTGGCCTTTTGCAGGTGGAGCAGCGTCCACAGCCACAACTCCATGGCCGTAGCCAGCGTACACGCCCCAGTCCCGGGTCGCTCGGACGCGATCCGGCGCATCTTGGCAGTCCACATCCGGAACTGCCCCAGGAACAGTTCGTTGATCATGGTGACCGTGAGCTGACGCCGCTGGACGGCCTCGGGCCCTTCGTAGGTCGCCTCGAGCTGCGCATCCATCCACTTGTGGGCGAGGAAGCCCGGGCAATCCTCTGTGATGCCGTATCCGCCCATCAGGCTAACGGCCTCGCGCATCATGTTGGCCCCGTGGCCCGTGTTCCACAACTTACAGGCCGGGCACAGGACATTCGCCAGAGAATCGAGCACGAGAAACCGCACCAGCGGTTCGGATTCCAGCGCAGCGTATCGTGCTGCGTCCCGCTCGCCGGCGGGCTTGGCGGAGAGCGCCAGGAATTCCAGGGCGTCCTTCTGGAAGCGTCGCAAGGCCTTCATCTGCGCCGACCCACCCCCGATGCCTTGTTTTTCAAAGATCTCGTCCTTCTGCCGTTCCAGTGGATCGAGTTCGTCGAACAGGCGCGCGGCGGCAAAGCCCAGGGAGGCGCCGGCCTCGCCCGTCGCCCAGACATCAACCAGCCGGTGGAGGACATCCTCCTTCTGCTGGAGGCCGAGCTCATACCGGGGGGATCCCGGCGCAACGCTCTCTCCTCCTCGGAACCGGCTCCGCTGGTACCGGATGACCGGCTCGACGGCGGAGAGCAGCTTGGCCGAGGTCATGAGGCCCACCGTCACGCGTGTGCGTCGGAACACCGCCTCGATGATCTCGCCGTGGCTGTAGCGGGGGACGATGACGCCGTCCTTGATCGTGTAGCCCCCGATGATCCGGCTGGCAGGCACCCGCAGGCTGAACACGGGATCCCCGGTCGAGGACAACTGGTGGACCAGTTTGCGGGTGGGCGTGCCGCGATCGAACGTGCCGGGGTCCGCCTCCTCGAGGATCACCATGCAACTGCCCTTGATCCGCTCGTCGGCGGAATCCACGGCCGCGGTCACGAAGTTGGCAAAGCCCATGTTGGTGATGAAGCGCCCCCGCTTGTCCACCTGGAGGATGGGCTCCTTCCCATCCTGCCATTCCGCGACTCGGACCTTGCCGCTCAGGAGGCCGGTCTCCACACCGACGTAGGGCAACGGCTCCGTCAGGCAGAAGGCCCCACGCCAGTTCTGCCGAGCCTCGCCCGGCTGCGGCGGAACCGCTCGACGCATGTACGTGTCGCGCTGCTCGGGGGTGCCACGCTCGTGAATGGGCGCCAGGGCCAGGTTGCCTGCCAGGCTGCCGGTGGCCGCACCACCGTCCACCCAGGAAAGCTCGAAGGCCACCAGGGCCAGGGCCAGGTTCTTGGGACCTTCGATGAACCCTCCCTGCTCCGGGTCCATGAACGCCGCCGTGATCCCCGATTCGTCGAAGGCCTTCAGGAGTTGCGCCTTCTGCTGGGTCCACTCGTGGGAGTTGCGCACGCCGTCGGCGACCAGGCGGGCCACGGGGCCCCTGGCCACCGACCGGCTGGACTGCACCAGCATCTGGAGGTCGTAGCGGTCGGCAAAGCGCCAGAGGATCTGGCGGACATCATCTCCCGGAAGGGTGCGCAGGGTTTCCACGGCAGCCTCCTCCTGACCCATTTCTCAGGCGACAATTCCGTGTTGAGCGTCCTGCAGAGTGAATCCTGGCTGCGCGACTCGAGCCGCAGGCCAGCATCAATGGGTCACCGGTGGGCGAGGTCGCAGATCGTATCGGTCCCCCCTCCGATGATTACCCTCCCAGGCGCTGCGAGAGGCCTCGCACGCCATGGTTACCTTATCACTGGATCAAGCCCATTCCGAGCGAAGAATGCGCTTTGTCACAAAATGAGCAGCACTCGTAGGCTGGGATGCTGGGAGGCCTCAAACACTTCGGCTTCCTAGCTTCCCAGCCTCCAAGCATCCTAGCCCGCTTGGGGCGGGAAGCACTTGATCAATGTGAGCGGCGCCCCCGGCGCGGCCCGACCTGCCTGTGCGTCGCACGCAGACAGGTAGGCCTGGTGCCGCGAGGCGGCCGGGATGAAGAACGTGGCACCCGGCTGGAGCGCGAGGTCCAAGCCGGGGCCGGTGAGATGTCCGCTGCCCCCAGTCACGATGCAGATGTAGCACCGACCCCGGTCCCGGTCCGGGACCGTTCCCCGGACCGTCATCCGGGCCGCGCCGAAGCAGGGTGTGTCCTCGGGACCAATGAGGACCTCCTCGCGACCCTCCTCACTCTCCTGACTCTCCTGAATGATTCGCGGGGTCAGCGTGTGCTGCCGGACGAACGCCATGCCCGCGGCCTGGTAGTTGAAGCATCGCATCCCCAGGTCGAAGCCGAGACCCATGAAGCACTGCGCCTCGGTCCGCCGAATCTCCCCGGTGGTGTACTCGGAAGTCACCACCAGGTCGGTCGGCTCCTGCACCTCAACCATGAACACCCCGGAACCGATGGCGTGGGCGGTGCCGGCCGACACGAGGTACACTTCGCCCGGCTGGACCTCGAGACGATTGAGGGCGGCGACCTGGGCGGGGATATCCTGCGCCTGCACCATCCGCCGCAATGCCTCCTCCGTCACGCCCTCCCGAAAGCCAAACAGGATGTAGGGTGGGACCCCGTCGATCACCCGCGTGCCGAGGATCAGCCATGACTCGGTCTTGCCGAAGTCCGAGCGGAGGTATTGCCGCGCGAACGCCCGATCCGGATGGCACTGGATCGGCAGCCGCATGGAGGCGTCCAGCAGCTTGCAGAGGACGCCCAGTTCCGCCCCGTGCCGCGCCACGTGCGAGGCACCGAGTATCGCCTCGGGGAACGCCTCGATCAATGACTTCAGGACGACTGTGGAGCCATCGGGAAGCATCACGCGGCTCAACCCTTCATCAGGAGGACGTCCCGCGAGGCGGGTCACCGTCGTGGATCCCACCCACTCCTCCGGGAAGTGGCTGTCCTCCGGATGCGGCTTGCCCTGGAGCCGATCCAGCAAGGCGCCTCCCTTCCACACCCGGTACACGCGATTTTGGGCAAGCCGCAGAGGCTGCCGGGCCAGCCATTCCAGCGAGGCGAGTTCTTGCAGAGCCATGGAGACACCTCTGAGCATTCGACACGACCGACGCGGCCGGGTCCGCACAAAAATAGGCCGACCCTTTCCCCCCGTCAAGCCTCCACCGCTTCCGCCGGTCGCGCAGGCCAGGACACCGGGTATCTCGCCGTGGTGGGCAACCGTGCGGGCGCGGTCCCGGCCCTGATCCGCCCTGCCTGCGCCGCCCCGGCAGGCAGGTGGCACTGGCAGAAGCCTGCGTCGAGCTCAGGCGAGACGGCGGG
>CAZXXV010000451.1:0-3932 GCA_964644725.1 uncultured bacterium | reverse complement strand
CGTCGGTGATGCGTCGAGCCCCCGCATCCAGGGCCCCGCGGAAGAAGCCCGGAAACGCCAGGGCGTTGTTCACCATCTTCCCGTCCACGGCAAATGCGGCGCCAGCAGCCAGCGCCTCTTCGGGCCGAATCTCCGCGCTGGGGACCGATGTTGCCCCCGGCCTCGCCGATTGCGGTACAGAGCTTGCCCAGGTATCCCGGCTGATCCAGGATCATGACCCGGAGCGTCTTGACCAGCTTGTCGGCATTCTTCTCGATGTGCATGCCGCCCTCTTAAAACTGGCAATCGGGCAATCTGGCAATCAGGCAACCAGGCCTGAAAAAACCAGACACCCTGGATCTCCAGATTGCCTAGTTGCCCGATTGCCTGGCTGCCAGCCCCGAGGCCGCTTTCACCTGCCGGATCGCCTCGGGCACCCGGCCCAGGAGATCCCCGGCCAGCATCGCCTCCTCTCCCAGGCGCGCCGCAGCCAGATCCCCCGCCAACCCGTGGACGTAGGCGCCCGCCTGCGCGGCGAGCCCCGACGCCACCCCTTGGGCCAGGAGACCGGCGATGAGGCCGGTCAGCACATCGCCCGTCCCGCCCGTCGCCATTCCCGGGTTGCCGGTGGGCACAATCACGGCGTCTCGCGTGGGCGAGGCGACGATCGTGCGGGCCATTTTCAAGACCAGGGTCACATTGAATCGGCTGGCCGTCTCTGGCACCAGGGGGATCCGCCTCCGCAGCACCTCGTCCCGCGGGACGTCCAGTAAGCGGGACAGCTCCCCGGGGTGCGGCGTGAGAATCACGGGACCGCCCGCCCGGGCCAAGAGGTCCGCCCGGCCCGCTAGGGCGTTGATGCCATCCGCATCCAGGACGATGGGAACCTTGAGGGAAGAGAGCAGTTCGTGAACGAGCTTCTGAGTGGACGGATGGGTTCCCAGGCCGGGGCCGATCGCCACGGCGCTCTTCCCCTCGGCCAGGTGCAACAGCCGTTCCAGGGCCTCCCCCCCGATGGTCCGGGCCTCGGTCTCGGGGACCGGCTCGGTCATCACCTCGGTGAGCTTGACCTCCATGATGTCGTTGAGGCTGTGCGGGATGGCGAGTGTCACGAGGCCTGCCCCGACCCGCTGGGCGCCCAGGCTGGCCAGCGCGGCCGCACCAGTCTTCCCGACCGAGCCGGCGATCACCAGGACGTGCCCGAAGGTTCCCTTGTGGGCCGCCGCATCCCGGCGGGGAAAAGCCGGCGCTACATCTTCCGCTTCCAGCAATCCCAGGGAAAGCCCGGGGTCGCGGCAAAGGCTCGACGGGATGCCGATGGGCACGATCCGGACCGTGCCGGCATATCCTGCGGCCGGGTACAGTGAGAGGCATCGCTTGGGCAGGGCGAAGGCGACGGTCAGGACGGCACGGATGGCGGGGCCCGGCGGCTCCGGATCATCGGCGATGAGGCCGGAGGGGATATCCACCGCCACCACGGGGCGCCCCGCGCGGTTCACCATCTCGATCGCTTCGGCCAGGATCCCCTTGGCCGGCCCCTGGGCGCCCGTCCCCAGCAGGGCGTCCACCACCACATCGGCCGACGCGATCCGATCCGAGAGCGCTGCCATCTCTCCGGCATCCCCGATCTCAGCGGGGGCGGCGCCCATCTTCTCCAGAATGTCCAGGTTGACGCGGGCGTCCCCCTTGACATCCTCCCGGCGGGCGAGGAGGAAGGTCTCCACCGTCGCCCCCCGGTTGAGGAGGTGCCGGGCCACCACGAAGCCGTCGCCGCCATTGTTCCCTCGCCCGCAGAGGATGACCACGCGGGATCGGAGCAATGCGGGAAAGGCCGCCAGCATCTCCCGCGTTGCCTCCGACCCGGCGTTCTCCATGAGCAGGAGCGACGGGATGCCATACTCGGCGGTAGCGCGCCGATCCAGCTCCTGCATCTCTTTTGCAGTCACGACCTTGATCATGGTGGCACCCGCCGATCCGTCAATCCGTGGCGACGACCACGGCAATCGCGTAGTCCCCGTCGTGGGAGAGGCTGACCAGGGCCTGACGGATCCCACGCGCCTCTGCCCGCTCCTTGGCGACGCCGGTCAGGCGGAGGGTGGGCGGTGTCGAAACTCCCGAGTCCACCTCGACATCCTGCCAGCGCACGCCCAGGCCCCAGCCGGTGCCCAGGGCCTTCATGGCCGCCTCCTTCGCCGCCAGACGCGCCGCCAGGTGCCTGGCTGGGCGCGCGCGCGAGAGACAATCGGCCTGTTCCGCCGGGGTAAACACCCGGTCGAGAAAGCGTCCCCGATGCCGCGAGAGCACCTCCTCCACGCGGCCGATCGCCACGAGGTCGGTGCCGAGCCCCAGGATCATTGCCCACCCCCTGCCCCGCCCAGCATCCGCAGAAGCTCCCGCACGGCTTCCCCCATCCCGACCAGGGAGGCGCGCGCGATCAGACTGTGTCCGACGTGGATCGCCTCGATCTCCTGGACCTCCCCGAGCTGGCCCACAGTCTGGTAGCCCAGGCCGCCACCCGCATGCACGGCCAGCCCGAGCTTCACGGCGATCTTGGCCGCGTTCACCAGCCGTTCGAACTCCGCAGCCCGGGTGCCCCCGTCCCCGGCCCAGCAGAATCGCCCGGTGTGAAGGAGCACCGCTGCCGCCCCCACCCGGTGAGCAGCCTTCACCTGGGCGGGCGATGGGTCAACCAGGACGCTGGCGGCGATCCCGCCCGATTTCAGCGTCTCGATCACCGGCTGAAGTTCCGACCGGCGGTCCTCCACGTCGAGCCCCCGCTCTGTGCCCGAGCCCTCGCGTCCTTCGGGCGTCAGGGTGGCCAGATCCGGCCGGATGGCCAGCACCAGCTTGACCCACTCCTCCTGCGGGGGCAGGCAGACGTTCAAGACGGTCCGGACCGTCTCTTTGAGGATCCGCAGGTCTCGTTCCTGCATGCCATTCCGCTCGCGCCCAACGCTGATGCTGACACCGCCCGCGCCGGCCAGCTCGGCGAAGGCGGCGGCGACGACAGGATCCGGGTCGCGCGTCCCCCCCGCCTGCCGCAACGCGGCCAAGTGATCCAGCCTGACGAACAACGTGCCCATTCTCTCGCTCCCCCGACAGTCCCGCCTTCGGCGGGATCCCTGTCGGCTCCTATCCGAGGGCGTCGCGAATGGCTGCGGCGATCTCCCCAGCCCAGTAGCCGATGGTCGCCCCATCCGGCCCCTCGACCATGACGCGCGCCACCGGCTCCGTCCCCGAGTAGCGCACCAGGACCCGACCGACGCCTGCCAGGGCCCTCTCGGCCTCCCGGATTTGCGCCTGGACCTTCGGCAGGCCCTCCAGGTCCTCCTTCCGCCGCACCCGCACGTTCTCCAACACCTGGGGGAAGCGGGGCATGCAGGCCGCAAGCTCTGACAGGGGCTTGCCCGCCCGCAGCATCGCCGCCAGCACCTGCAGGGCGGTCACGATGCCATCTCCTGTTGTGTTGTGCTCGGTGAAGATGACGTGGCCGGACTGCTCGCCCCCCAGGGCATACCCGCCGCGGAGCATCTCCTCCAGGACAGACCGGTCCCCCACCGGTGTGCGCACCACCCGGATCCCGGCCTGCCGCATGGCCACGTCCAGGCCAGCATTGCTCATCACGGTCGCCACCACCGTGCGGTCCGGGAGGCGCCCCTCCGCCAGCATGTCCAGGGCACACATGGCCAGGATCTGGTCCCCATCCGCTAACGCCCCGCGCTCGTCCACGCACAGGAGCCGGTCCCCGTCGCCGTCGTGAGTGAAACCCAGGTTCGCCCCCTCGGCGACCACCGCCTGCTGGACGACCTCGGGGTGCAGCGATCCGCATCCCGCATTGATGTTCAGGCCGTCCGGCGCCACGTTCAGCGCGACCACCTCCGCGCCCAGCTCGCGCAGGACCGTGGGGGAGACGCGGTAGGTGGCGCCGTGGGCGCAGTCCACCACGATCGTCA
>CAZXXV010000450.1:0-3958 GCA_964644725.1 uncultured bacterium | reverse complement strand
GTCGGAGCCCAGTGGGGCGACGAGGGCAAGGGAAAGGTCGTCGACATCCTGAGTGAGCGCTTCGACGTCGTCGCCCGGTATCAGGGGGGCAATAACGCCGGCCACACGGTGGTCGTCGGCGAGGAGAAGGTGGTCCTGCACCTGGTCCCGTCCGGCATCCTGCGGAAGGGCAAGATCTGCGTCCTTGGCAACGGGGTGGTCATTGACCTGCGCGAGCTGATTCACGAGATGGACCAGCTCGAACGGCTGCACGTGCGCTTCGAGGACCACTTCTTCATCAGCCGGCGCGCCCACCTCGTCCTCCCCTATCACAAGGTGCTGGACGTGGCCCACGAGCAGCGCGCGGCCAAGAAGATCGGCACCACGGGTCGCGGGATCGGGCCGGCCTACGTAGACAAGATGGCGCGCGTCGGGATCCGCATCGGCGACTTGCACGAGCCGGGCCTGTTCAGGGAGCGTCTCCAGCACAACCTCCTGGAGAAGCGCACCCAGTTCCCAGGCAACGAGGCGTTGGTTGCCTTGGAGGCAGAGGAGATTTACGTCGAGCACCTGAAGCACTACGAGCGGATTCGGCACTTCCTGGTGGATTCGGCCCAGATCCTCGACCGGCTGATTCGGGAGGGGAAACGCGTCCTCTTCGAGGGCGCCCAGGGCACCCTCTTGGATGTGGACCTAGGGACCTATCCCTACGTGACCTCCTCCAGCGCCACCGCCGGCGGCGCCTGTACGGGCACGGGCGTGAGCCCCAAGCGCATCGACGGCATCCTGGGGATCTGCAAGGCGTACACGACCCGCGTGGGGGAGGGTCCATTTCCGACTGAGCTCACCGATGCCACCGGCGAGCATATTCGGGCCCGCGGGCAGGAGTTCGGCGCCACTACGGGCCGGCCCCGCCGGACCGGCTGGTTTGACGCTGTCGGTGTCCGCTATGCCGCCCGCGTGAACGGGCTGGATGCCTTGGCCCTGATGAAGCTGGATGTCCTGGACGAGCTGGACCCCATCCTGGTGTGTACGGGGTATCGCTATCGGGGCCAACTCCTGACCGAGTTCCCCAACGAGACGGACATCCTGGCGGAATGCCAGCCGGTGTACGAGGCACTCCCCGGCTGGCGGCAGAACACGGTCGGGACGCTTGAGGAGGCGAAGTTGCCGTCCAACTGCCTGGCCTACATCCGTCACCTGGAAACCCTGGTGGGCGTCCCCTTAACGCTCGTCTCCACTGGCCCACGCCGCGACCAGACCATCGTTCGCCCCAACGCACAGTGGCAGGCGTGGGGCCTGGCCTGACCCTCTGCCCACGGGGTGCGAGGGTCAACGTTCGAGGTCCACCGTCGCCCGTTTCGCCTATCCGACGGTTCATGGCTAACTCCATTGAGGACGGTTCGGGTCAGCGTCGCCCCAACCCTACCGGACCTGGGTCTGGTGGCATCGTCCTGCTCGATGCCTCTTGAGAGGAGATCACGCCGATGACGAAACCCGCGCCCACGGTCGGTATCGTCGGCCTCGGATTCGGCCGCGCTCACATCCCCGCCTTCCAGCAGGAAGGCTGCCGCGTGGTGGCCGTCTGCCAGCGCGACCAGGCCAGCGCCAAGGCCACCGCTGACCGCTATGGAGTCCCCCAGATCTTCGGGCGCTGGGAGGACATGCTCGAGACGGCTCGGCCCGAGATCGTCGTGATCGCGACGCCGCCGCGGCTCCACCGCGAGATCGCCCTGGCGGCCTTCGCCAGGGGCGCCCACGTTCTCTGCGAGAAGCCCGTCGCCATGACGCGGGCGGAGGCCCAGGCCATGGTGGACGCCGCCGCCCGCGCCGGCCGTGTCGCCATGACCGGCTTCAACTGGCGGTTTGCGCCGGCCATGCAGCGCTTCAACGCCATGGTCCGGGACGGCGCCGTGGGTCGTGTCTTCCACTTGGCTGGCCACTGGCTCGGGGCCCGGTGGGCCGAAGAGGGCGTTGCGCCCACATGGCGGATGGACCGGACCCAGGCCGGCCACGGCGTCATGGGCGATATGGGGGTCCACCTCATCGACCTCGTGCGCTGGAACTTCGGCGAGATCCGCCGGGTGTCAGCCCATGCCGGCATCGCCTATCCCTCGCGCACGGTGCCCGGTGGCACCAAGCCGGCCGACGCCGAGGATTTCTGCACGGTTATCGGTGAACTCGCCTCGGGCGCCCAGGTCACCCTCACCGCCAGCCGAGTGGCGCGGGGGATGAACGAGCACGCCCTCGAGGCCTTCGGGGCCTGCGGCGCACTCGCCTTCCGCCAGGGGCGCGAGGGCGCCGGCTGGTGGGTGGGCGAACTCAGGGCAGGGACCAACAGCCTCCAGCTCGTGGAAGTCGGCGCGGTCCAAGCGATCGATGGGGACCAGATGGAGATCATCGGCCGGGCCACCATCGCCCCGCTGGTCGCCCGGCTCCTGGAAGGCATCAGGACGGGCGCGACGCCCGCGCCGTCGCTCGAGGACGGGCTCCGCGCCCAGGCCGTCCTGGATGCCGTGCTGGCGTCCGCGTCCCGCGGCGGCTGGGTGGAGGTGTCCTAGCCAGCGGATGATGACCGTCTGGTTCTTGGACCAGACCCGCTGCACCCTCTGGCTGCTTGCCCCCCGGTCAGGGTCGCCGGCTCGATGAGGACCCCCAAGATCGCGCGCACTAGCGAGGCGCCTCAGAAGTTCGTACGGTACTTCCCTGTTCCCGGTGGCGCTCCTTCGGGCGCCAAGGCGAAAGGGTTCCGGCAAAGCTCGACGGGACATCCCGTCTGGAGGTACAGCATGGCGGGCTTGAGGAATCTGGACCGTGAGGAATTGTTGAGGCAGGCCGAGGCAATTCACAAGGGATGTGCGGAGAAGTTGAACTGTTCGGAGCGCGTATTCCTGGTGATGCACCAGCTCACGGAGACCGATCTGCCGGCCGAGGCCGTCTGCATGCTGTCAGGTTTCGGCGGTGGCGTGGGTGGAATTCGAGACAATATCTGTGGGGCTGTCTCGGGCGGGGTGGCGGCCATCGGACTGGTCCACGGCAGGCGCAAGCCGCCTGAGGGCAGCAAGGAGCGGGCCTACGAAGTGTCACGGGAGTTCGTCGCGCGCTTCCGGACCATGTTCGCGACCACGCTCTGCCGAGAACTCGTCGGCGATCTCGTTCGCGAGGCGACGGCGGAGGCTGAGGAGCGGCGAAAGGCTCGCTGCTTCCGTTTCACGCTCAACGCCATCAGGATGTGCATCGACACCTTGCAGAGAGCCGAGAGACTCTACCCGTCGGCATGAGGTCTTCCTCTCGGCAGGCGGACCTCAGGCGTGTCTATCCGAGGAGGTGTAGCACGCCCGCCTCTCGACGTTTCGGGAGGCTGCCGGGCATGCGGTACAGCCTGGATGGGGGATTCACGATGCAGGTCATCCACAAAAAGGCGGCCATCAGTTTCGCGACCATCTTCCTGGGGACCGGGAGGGGGAGATGGCTTCCGTCTCGGGCTGGTTTCGCCAGCGGTCTCGGTTCCCGTGCGTCCAGACCTCGGCCCGCCATCGCAGCGGAGCGCTGCTTCGACTGGGTGCCCTCCCCAAGGTATAATCCGCCCCGCGCGTCACGCCTCACATTTCACGGCTTTCACGTGACCCGGTAGCTCAACTGGCAGAGTCCTGGCCTTTCAAGCCCCCGGGTAAGGCTGAACCCCTCGGTAAGTCGCTGAGTTACCGAGGGGTTTTTCATTTATGCTTGGCTGGCGTTGGGTGGACTAGGTGACTTCCAGATGCCCGCGGGCACAGAGGATACGGGTCTCAGATCTGCAGCGCGGGTCTCGTTGCGCGAGGGACTCGATGGGCTCAGGAATGTGATCCTACTTGGAGTGGTGAGGTTGGGATGCCCCCCACCGGAAGCAGGGGTGGGGGGCGGGCAAACGCGATCTAGCCTCCCCTGCCATCGAAGGCGAAAAGTCGAGTCCTTCGCGTTCGAGGCCTTCCCGTCGACA
>CAZXXV010000449.1:0-3981 GCA_964644725.1 uncultured bacterium | reverse complement strand
TAGCGCGTGATGAAGACGGGGTCGCCCTCCGCGGCCTGGCGCAGGATCTCCGAGGTGCGGTCATGAAGCTCCTTCTCGTTCACAAAGGGCACGACGATCCCCCCTGTAGCGACCGATTTTGCGCCACCATTGTAGCCAAGAATTAGAGGATCAAGCCTGTGGGCTCGCGGCCACCCCGCGAGGTTCGCCCGCCACCCGCGTCGGAGCGCTGTGCAGCAAACCGATTGCACTCGATGACAGGAATCGGTCTTCTTCTCCGAATCCGCTTGTGCGGGTTACGGCCGCCGAGCGGTCCGTCGAATAGCGTCGAGAACCTTCCTCCCTTCGTAGGGTTCGACGAAGGAGAGGTAGTCCTCCTCGGGAATCGGCGCCCCGCGCCCAGCGGCCAGGGCATCGCGGTCGACGAACCGCTGTGTCAACTTCTCGCACGGGTAGGCGTCGCAGTGGGCGCAGTTCTCGATCCCCCTCGTCAGGATGCAAGCCCGCACCGGGCACCCCTTGTCGATGAGATGCGGGCGTTCGGAATCGGGCGCGAGGCAGCCGTCGCAGCGAACCTTTTCCGGTGGGATCCGAAAGCCGAAGTACTGAAACCAGCCGTCGCTGATTCGCTCTTGGTCGGTGGGGCTGCGGATCTTCGTCTTGTGCGCCAAACACAGATCGCAGCGGTACCCGCATCGGGCCACGACATCCCTCGCACGGCTCATGTTCCTCCTCGACAGGCTCCCCGTTCGCGCTCCCCGCCGAAGCCCTTCCGCCAGGCTGGAGTGGAGTGCTCGAACCCAACATCACGACTTTCCCTCAGCATAGCGCCTAACGGATCTAGGGAAAACAACCATTCCGCCGACCGCAGCGGAAACCAAGCGCAGAAGCCCGCGGGCGTGTGAACCCCGGCTGGGCCAACCTGCTGGCGCACAGCGCCTCCTGCACAGCTTCAAGCGCCGCAAGAAGCGGAGCGGTAGCCGGCTGCGTGGGAACACCGGCCGGCGCTCGCACGTTGCCCTGTGAAGTCCTCCGCGCGGTCCGACGTCTCCGGGATGTCGCTGTGCTGGAGCCGCTCGAGAACAAGGGCGGCCGGGGCACGGTCTCCACGTATCAAGTGGACCGAGCCGTAGCGAAGAACTTGTTGCGTCAGGGCCGCTGGCTAGCTCAAATGGGGCCGCAGGAACAGGGGCGCGGACCGACCGAACAGGCCGAAGGAGACCCTGCGATCAGCCGGCAGGTCCGTGGCCGCTGGCAGCGGCCCGACGGAGGCGATTCCAGAGAAGCTGGAGTAGATCGGTTCGGGTTGCCTTGGCCTGGCCCCGTCTGCTACTCTCTTCACAGAGCAAGGAGGCCGCAGGAATGACAAGGAGAGCACCGTCTCTCTCAGGGATGATGTCTCTTGGGGCGTGCCTCGCCCGGGTCACCGGCTCCGGACCGCTGCGGCCCGCGCGCTCGCTTCGGTTCGGCGTGGCTGACTCGGCGCTCTTCTCCCCGCGGCCGACGGAAGGGAAGCCTTCACTATGCAGCGACATCGTGTGGTGGTGACTGGTATCGGGGTCGTCACCCCGATCGGCATAGGACGGGAGGATTTCTGGGAAGGATTGCTCGCCGGACGGAACGGCATCTCCCGCATCACCCTGTTCGACCCGTCGGAATTCCGCTCTCACATGGCCGGGGAGGTGAGGGATTTCCGCGCCGAGGAATGGATCGACGGCAAACTCGCGAGACGGATGGACCGGTTCACCCATTTCGCCCTTGTCGCCGCGGACCTGGCCATGCAGGACGCCCGCCTGCATGCGTTTCCTTTCGACGGCTGCCGGGCGGGCGTCATCATCGGGTCCGGCATCGGGGGAGCGCAGACGATCGAAAGCGCGCATGCCGAACTCCTGGCGAAAGGGCCAAAATCCGTGGGGCCGTTCGTCGTGTCCAAGGTCCTCATCAACACGGCCGCCTGCATGGTGTCCATCACCCATGGCCTCAAGGGACCTCTGTCTGCCCCTTCCGTAGCCTGTTCCACCGGGGCCAACGCCATAGGCGACGCCTATCGCATCCTGGAAAGAGGAGACGCCGACATCATGTTGGCGGGAGGAACCGAGGCCAGTGTGAGCCCGTTGCCGTTTGCCGGCTTCTGCGCGACACGGTCGATGTCCATCCGTAATGACGATGTGGAACGAGCCAGCCGTCCTTTTGACAAAAACCGCGACGGTTTCGTCATGGGCGAGGGGGCCGGTGTCGTCGTGCTGGAAAGGCTGGACCATGCGCTCGGGCGGAACGCGCCCGTCTACGCTGAATTGGCCGGATATGGCAACACGGCCGATGCTTTCCATCTCACGGCGCCCGAACCCGAGGGCGACGGAATGGTCCGTGTCATGGGGGAAGCGCTACGCGACGCCGGCGTCGCCGCGCCGGACATCGGCTATATCAACGCCCACGGAACCTCCACGGTCCTCAACGACAAGATCGAAAGCGCAGCCGTGATTAAGGTCTTCGGCGACCACGCCTGGCGGCTCAAGATAAGTTCCATCAAGTCCATGATCGGCCACCTGCTGGCCGCGGCCGGGGCCGTGGAGTTCGCGGCCACCGTGCTGAGCGTCTCGACCGGCCGCATTCCCCCGACCATCAACTATGAGCAGGCCGATCCGGATTGCCCGCTGGATTACGTCACCCGGGGAGCCGAGTCGATCGAACTCGACGCGGCCATGAGCCAGTCCTTCGGCTTCGGGGGAGGGAACGCCTGCCTGGTCGTCAAGAGGTACGAGAAGGGAAGGTAACGATGAACATCCCCAAGCTTCATATCGGACACCTCACCGCAGATATCCCGATCATCCAGGGAGGGATGGGCGTGAGGGTGTCGCTCGCATCCCTGGCGGCGGCGGTGGCCGAGGAAGGCGGAATCGGCACCATCTCGAGCATCGGCCTGGGGGATTTCGAAGCGGCCCGGCATGAGTATGAACGGATCTCCCGGGAAGCCTTGCAAGAAGAGATCCGCAAGGCCCGAACCATGACCCAGGGGATTCTCGCCGTCAATTTCATGGGCGCGCTCAGCAATGTTGAAGACCTGGTCCAGACCGCCGTCCGGGAAGGCATCCAGATGATCGTCTTTGGGGCCGGACTGCCGATGAAGCTCCCCGAACTCGTCCAGGATCGATCGGTGAACCTCGTGCCCATCGTCAGCTCGGCCCGGGCCGCGGAACTGATCCTCCGTGGCTGGGCCAAGCGTTACCAGAGAACGGCCGACGCCCTCATCCTCGAAGGCCCCCTCGCGGGGGGACATCTCGGCTTCTCCCTCGAGCAGCTCCGCCATCCGGAAGACTACTCTCTGGAGACGCTCCTGCCTCAGGTCCTGGAAGCGGTCAAACCGTATGAAGACCGCTTTGGAAGGAAGATCCCGGTCATCGCCGCCGGCGGGATCTTCGACGGCGGGGACATCGCCCGTATGCTGTCACTGGGCGCGTCCGGAGTCCAGATGGCGACGCGTTTCGTCTGCACCTGGGAGTGCGACGCGTCCCAGGAGTTCAAACAGAGCTACCTGGACGCCAGGGAAGAGGATATCGTCATCATCAAGAGCCCTGTCGGCTTGCCAGGGCGGGCCATCCGAAACAAGTTCCTCAAGGACTTGGAGAAGGTGGACAAGCTAAAGATCAACTGCCCCTACCATTGTCTAACCGTCTGCAAGGTCGCGGAAGCCAGGTTTTGCATCGCCCAGGCTCTCTTGAACGCCTACCGGGGGGATGTCTACCACGGTCTCATCTTCTGCGGTCAGAACGCCCACCGGATCGACAAGATCGTCACGGTCAAGGAGCTCATCGCCGAACTCCTCGGCGAACTCCAGAGCGCCCTTAACGACGTCCCGTAAGCGAACCGGATGATTCCGGGCACACCAGCGGGCGGTTCCCGTAGGGGTGTCAGCCGCGAAAGCGGTCCAAGGATTCCCTGGGTACGCCCTAGTACTACTCCGTTACGTTGGTCCACGATGAGTCCTCCGTCCACACAGGGGAC
>CAZXXV010000448.1:0-3982 GCA_964644725.1 uncultured bacterium | reverse complement strand
GCCGCTGGGAGGGCGTATCGCGACCGGGGCGAACCGGAGGGGTGATCCCTCTTACAAGCGGGCTTGACCTGTGTACCCTTTTTGAGTACATTCGCACCCAATATGGGTACAAGACCGCGGGGGAAAGACCTCGTCTCCACATTGCTCGGCAAGACGCGGTCCCGCGTGTTGGCCTTGCTGTACTCTCGACCAGAGGCGGCATTGTACGTCCGCCAGATCGCGCGGGAGGTGGGCGCGGGGCAGGGGGCCATCCAACGAGAGCTCCAACGTCTTGCGGAAGCGGGCATCCTCCAGCGCAGCACACGTGGAAGGGAAGTGTACTATCAGGCAAATCGGGAATGCCCGGTCTTCCCCGAGTTGCACGGCCTGATCCTCAAAACCGCCGGCCTGACGGATGTCCTTCGATCGGCGCTCTCCGCCTTGCGCCTGACCATACGGTTTGCCTGCATCTACGGAAGCCAGGCGGCAGGGACCGCGTCCGCGGGAAGCGACGTCGATCTCCTGGTGGTGGGGGAGACCGAGGACCTGGCCCTTCACCGGGCCATCAGGCAGGCCGAAGAACGACTCGGGCGGACGGTAAACTACACCCTGCTCAGCCCTCGAGAATTCGCACGCCGGCGACGGGAGCGAGGGGGATTTATCGGTCGGGTGCTGGCTGGACCCAGAATTCCGATCCTGAATGACTCCGATGTCGCTTGAAGACTTGCTCCGGGCGGGACGGATTCGGCGCGAGACGGTGTCGCCCCGGGAGATCCGCGAAGTGCTCGCACTGGCCCACCGCGATCTCAAGCTGGCGCGCAAGATCTTGAGAGAGGACGTGGATTGGGCTTTTGCGATCGCCTAAAACGCGGTGCTCCAGGCAGGCCGCGCTTACATGTTCGCGCAAGGCTATCGCCCGGCAACTGCCGAGGGCCACAAGAGCACCTTTGCGCTTCTCGAGATGGCACTGGGGCTGCAGCAGCGGGATTTGATTGCCTACTTCGATCGGATGCGGAACAAGCGAAACCAGGCGCTGTACGGCATGGCGGGTCGCGTCGCTGAAACCGAGGCCCAGAACCTGCTTAGGAAGGCCGAGGAGTTCGTCCGTTTCATCCGCATGACCCTCCAAAAAGGGGAAGGCTAGGAACATCCCTGACCACCCATCCGGGTTCGTGAACGCCAGCTTCTTGGTTTCGAGTCAAAGGGGACCCGGCCGTTTTTTGTCTGTCAAGGCAAAGTCCTCCTCTCGGCGTCAGTACGTCGCCCCTGAGATCTCTGGGCCCGCTCCCTGGGGGGCCTCTCCCGGTGTGCTGCTCCTCCGCTCCATCGTAGTGGCGCTTTGGAATTACGGAATGCAGAATCGAGGGTAAATGTGCTTGCGGTGGCAGGCATCCAGCGAATCGTGCAACCGGGCGATACTGGGGGCGGCATCTTGCCCGGCGGTGCGACCGGAATAGCTGCCCGGGTTCATCCACGCAAAGGAGATGGCGATGGGGGTCCTGGATCGCTTTCGTCTCGACGGAAAGCGGCTCTTCATTACCGGGGGGAGTCGCGGTCTTGGCCGCGAAATGGCGCTCGCGATTGCCGACGTGGGTGCCGACGTGATCCTGGTCGGCCGAGACCCCACGAGTCTGGAGAAGACGGCAGCGGACATCCGCAGCTTCGGCCGAAACGCATGGCCCATCCAGGCGGACATGGGCGTGCCCGAGGAGTGCGAACTGGTCTGCCGCACCGCCCTTCAGCAGTTCGGTCCGATCGACATCTTGATCAACAATGTTGGCGGCCGCCGCGCCAATATCACAACGCAGGAAATGCCCCTGGACACGTGGCGCCAGCTGATGGACCTGAACCTGACGAGCACGTTCCTCTGCACGAAGATGATCGGGGGGGCCATGGTAGCCCGGGGGAAGGGGGGACGGGTCATCAACATCGCCTCGATCAACGCCCTGGTGGCAAATCGCCGGATCGCCGGCCGGCACTATGAAACGGCCAAAGCCGCCGTCCTGCAGTTCACCCGGGCCACCGCCGCCGACTGGGCGCCCTTCGGCGTCACCGTCAACGCCATCCTCCCGGGCGGGTTCATGACCGAGCCGAACCTGCGCTGGGCCAGGGAGTACCCCGAGGTCATCGAGACCTTCAAGACGCAGATTCCGATGGGCGACTTCGGCAGGCCGGAGGATCTCGGCCCCCTGGCCGTCTACCTGGCGAGCGACGCCTCGCGCTACATGACCGGCGCGGCCCTCGTCATCGACGGCGGCTACACGCTCTGGTGACCCGTCGTAGAGGGGGATCACCGGGGGGGTATTGTAAGGTCGGGGTCAGACATTGGTAATTTTGTATTCGCTCTCCTTGATCCCGCCGACGCCACCTTCAGTTCTCGATTCAGCAACTTTCCCTTGACACCGAAACGGGGGACGCCGATTCTTCGTCTCATGGCGAATGACAGAGGGGCGTTGGGCTGCTCAGCGAAATCTCCCGGGTCGGTGCCGACAGAGCCCGACAGCGCCGAAGAGGATTCCGGCCGGGCCACCTTCGGCTGGTTCCTGCTCCTGTTTTTTCTCCTCAACGTTGGTCAGGGGGTCTTCGCGCCTTTGCTCCCGCAGATCATGGACGGCCTCGGCCTCAGCTTTGTCTCTGCGGGGATCCTCGGAGCATCGTTGGGCGTGGCCCGATTCGTGGTTGACCTGCCCGCAGGCATCCTGGCCGAGAGGCTAAACATCCCCCGCATCCTGCACATCGCCATGGCCCTGCAACTTGTGGGCACCGGCCTCTCCGCCTTGGCGACCTCCCTTGCCGCGATGCTCCTCGCTCGCGGACTCATCGGCCTGGGGTCCGGGATGAGCATGGTGGTGGCCATCCTGTACCTGATGCGTCGAAGTCCAGCCGAGCGGCGGATGCGCTGGGCCAACGTGTACGAGGTGGCCGTGATCGGCGGCATGAGCATCAGCTCCGAGCTGGCGGGGATGGTCGCCGCCTGGCGAGGCTGGCGGTGGAGCTTCGCCTTGGCGGCCGGGGTGCTCGGGCTCGCCTGGCTGGTGGCCGCCCTCAGGGTCGCGCCCGGCATCCGGCACCTCCTGGACGACGGGGATCCCCCCGCGCCAGCCTCCTCGCAGGGAGTGCGCCGCCTGGATGCCGGGATCCTGGCCGTGTACTTCGCCATCTTCGCCCAGGCCTTCACGTGGGGAGGCGCGATCTCGACCCTCCTTCCGCTATATGGAGGACGGGCCCTGATGTTGAGCCCGGAGGTCATCGGGCGCACCATGGCCATCGCCTTCGCCGTCGAGGTCTGCCTGCTGTTCCCGGTTGGCTGGGCCTCGGATGTCCTCGGGAAAGTCCGGGTCATGATCCCGGGATTCCTTGCGATGCTGGTCGGGACGGTCGTCGCCCCCGCCACGCGGGGCGGGCTGGGGTACGGCGTCGCCTACTCCTTGGTGGTTGCGGGCATGGCGGTCTGGATGGTCCCGCCGGCCTTACTGAGCGAGCGGTTGCCGAGCGGATTCAGCGGGCGGGTCGCGGGATTCTACCGCCTGGTGATCGACGTGGGGATCATCGTGGGACCGGCCTTGATCGGCCTCGCGATCGAGTGGTGGGGATTCCAGATGGCGGCCGGCGCCGTTGCGGCGGTGCTCGTGAGCTCGATCTGTCTCAGTGGAACCTTGATCCGCGGCGTTGTAGGCCAGGGCGACCGGATACGGTAAGGAAAAATGTGCCGGACACGATCCACCCTTGCACCAAGCCGGCCGCGCCCGGGTTTCCATTCGATGGCCTGCCTTCATGGCTCTCCGCTGTGGCCGCCTTCGGCCTGACCTGGGAGGATGCCGCGGACATGCTGTCGCGCTTGGGCATCGCGCGACGGTAGAAATCCAGGCCCTACGCGCTTGATTCGCCTCCCGGTGCCCCGATTCCCCCTGCCCTCGCCCCGCCTGCCGATCCTCGGCCCACCTGAGATATATGGAGTGCGAGCATGATTTTTGACTACCTCACAGCGGCCAAGCGAGCCGGA
>CAZXXV010000447.1:1504-3987 GCA_964644725.1 uncultured bacterium | reverse complement strand
CCGGTCTGGAGGAGCACGTGCACATGGGTGGGCATGAGGGTCCAGGCGTAGCAGGCGGTGCCGGACTCTGTGAGGAGCCGGCTGAGCCGGTCGACAAATGCCTTCCGGTCGGCGTCGTCCGTAATGGGGGACGTTGGTTCCGAGACAACTTACAGGTACGCCTCAAGGCCTGCTACGTGCTCGGGCCAGGCGGCCCGGTTGAGGGTAGAAGTCGTGACCCCGAGGAACCGCGCGCTTGCGGCCCCGGTGTACCCCAGGTGCCTAACTGCGCGCTGGCAGATCGGGCGACGCCCGCCGCCCATAATCCTCCCTGAACCTTCATTCTCCCCCTGAGGGAAGAGGGGAGCGAGGAGGGAGCCAGAACCTCTGTCGTCCTCTGGTCGGCACGAGCACTACGGTGAGGAAGATGGGCTGGATTTGCTCCAGCGTTCCAGCGCCTTGGGATCCAGGACGACGACCCGGGCGCGTTCCAGCCGGATGGCCCCGTCCCGCTCCAGGGCCTTCAGGGCGCGCTGGACGACCTCGCGCACGGATCCGGTCATGGCGGCGATCTGGTGCTGGGTCAGGCGGGCACATGCGCTTGGCGCCCCTTCCACGACGGTCTGCTGTCCCCGGGTGCAATCCAAGAGAAGCTTGGCCACCCGGGCCACCACGCCCCGAAGCGACAGGTCTTCGATCATCAGGGTGAGCGCCCGCAAGCGGGACGCCAGCAGGCGGATCACTGCCATCGCAACCTGGGGGTGTTTCTCGACCAGGGAGAGGACTGCTCCTTTTGGGATGTGGCCGACGGTGCTCGGCTCCAGGGTGGCGATGCTGCCGGGGTTCGGCCCGCCGTCGAAGACCGGAACGTCGTTGAAGGTCCGCCCCGGTCCGAGGATTCGCAGAACCTGCTCCTTGCCTTCCCCGGAAACCTTGAAGACTTTCACGCGGCCACTGACCACAAAGTAGAGCCCCCCGCACGGCTCCCCCTCCAACAGGACGACCTCCCCGGCCTTGTACTTTCGCTCGCGCACCTGCCCGGCCAGTTCCTTGAGGAGGGTGGCATCCAGTTGGGCAAAGTAAGGAACCTGTCGCAAGACATCTGCCATTGCAATCATGAGCACCTCGCCCCCCGGCAGTCCTCAGCCCGTTTTGTGCCTTCCAGTGCTACTATAGCACGGACCCACCATTCAAGGTACCTCCGGTGTGCGACTTAGGTTACAGAACCCGGGGTTGGAGGACATTTTCCCACGGTGTGTTCGTTGCTGACGCGTCGAAAAAATCCCGAAATCGTCGGATGTGCAACTCAAGTTGCAGAACCTTGACGATGCGTGGGCTATCTTGCCCGGGAAGAGAGGGGCTTTGAAGCTGCCTGAATCAGGAATCTGATACAATCATGAAGGCAGCAAGGAGCAGGAGATGAAACTAGCTGTGATGACAAAACGGAAGCGACTCGTACTTGTTCCCCTCGTGGCGTTGCTGGTCATTGGGGGCACGCAGGCCTGGCGCTGGTGGACCCGGGAGCCGGAGGGCATCCTGTTGGCCTCGGGGACGATCGAGGCCACGGAGGTAGCCGTGAGCTTCAAGATCCCGGGCCGGGTCATCGAGCGGCTCGTGGACGAGGGCGATCGGCTTGCGCCTGGGGCCCTCGTCGGACGCCTGGAGAGCCGGGAGCTGGAAGCCGAGGTGGACCGGCTCCGCGCCTCGCTGCAAGCCACCGAGACCCGGCTACCGCAACTGAAGACGGAGATCGCTTTGCAAGAAGAACTCACCCGGGGCCGGATTGCCGACGCCGAGGCCACACTCACTGTGAGGGAAGAACGGCTCACTGAACTGAAGAACGGCTCCCGCCCGCAGGACCTCCAGAAGGCCTGGGCCGAGGTGCGCGAGGCCAATGCCGTGATGGAGAACGCGCAGGTCGATTTCCGTCGTATGGATTCCCTGTTCCGGGATGGAGGCGTGGCCGAGCAAGTTCGAGACGCGGCTCGCACGAATTTCACCGTGACGGTCGAGCGGCACAGGAACGCGCTGGAGCGGCTGGATCTGGTGAAGGAAGGTCCCCGGCAGGAAGAGATCCGACGGGCCGAGGCGGAAGTCCGGCAAGCCAAGGCCGGCCTGCTCCTGGCCCAGACGGGTGAGCTCGATGTCCTGCGGAAGCGCCAGGAGCTGGCGACGCATACGGCGAGCATCGCCCGGGACAGGGCTGCCCTGGCGGCGGCTGAGGCGCAGCTTGGCTACACCGTCCTCCGGAGTCCGGGGACCGGCGTGGTTCTGCGGAAGCATGTCGAACCGGGCGAGATGATCGCCGCGGGGACCCCCGCCGTCACCATCGCCGACCTCAACAACATCTGGGTCAAGATCTATATTCCCGAGCCCCAGCTTGGCCGCATCAAGCTTGGCCAGACCGCGGAGATCACGACCGATTCCTACCGGAGCAAGGTGTATCGAGGCAAGGTGACCTTCATCAACTCGGAGGCGGAGTTCACCCCCAAGAACGTCCAGAC
>CAZXXV010000447.1:0-1404 GCA_964644725.1 uncultured bacterium | reverse complement strand
GTCACGGCCGTGGATCATCTGAACCTTACGATTCCCCGGGGAGAGCTGTTCGGCCTGGTGGGGCCCGACGGCGGGGGAAAGACGACCACACTCCGAATGCTTGCCGGCATCCTCACACCCACGGAAGGTGATGCCGTCGTGGCCGGCCACTCCATCCGGAAAGCACCGGAGGCGCTGAAGGGAAAGATCGCGTACATGTCCCAGCGCTTCGGTCTGTACGGCGACCTCACGGTCCTGGAGAACCTCAACTTCTACGCCGACCTCTTCGAGGTGCCCGCTAAAGAGCGCGCGGCCCGGATCGAGCGCCTGCTCGCATTCAGCAACCTCACTCCGTTCAAGCACCGGCTGGCTGACAAGCTCTCAGGCGGGATGAAACAGAAGCTGGGCCTGGCCTGCGCCCTCATCCACACGCCGGAGATCGTCCTACTGGATGAGCCCACCAACGGCGTGGACCCAGTCTCGCGGCGGGACTTCTGGCGCATCCTGTACGAGATGCTGAAGGAGGGAGTGACATTCCTGGTGACCACCGCATACCTGGACGAGGCGGAGCGGTGCAAACGGGTTGGCCTGATGCACCAGGGGCGGCTCTTGGCGCTGGACACGCCGGACCAGATCAAGAATCTCATGGCCAGCGATCTGGTGGAGATCCCCGTGGAGGATGCCTGGCGGGCGCGGCGGCTTCTCGCCGCCGTTCCTCAGGCGAAGGGGGTCACTCTTTTCGGGCGCCGCCTGCACGTGGCGGTGGATGACATGAACCGGGACCTTCCGGCCGTCCTGTCGGCCCTGGAGGGAGAGGGCCTCCAGCCCCACGACCCTCGCCGGGTCATCCCATCCCTGGAGGACGTGTTCATCTCCATGATCGAGCGGGGAGGGGAGCATGAGCGGGCAGCCTGATCTCGCCGTCCGGGTCGAGAACCTGGAGCGTCGCTTCGGCGATTTCATGGCGGTGGACCGAATCTCCTTTCAGGTTCCCCGGGGCGAGATCTTCGGCTTCCTTGGTCCCAACGGCGCGGGAAAGTCCACCACGATCCGGATGCTGACCGGGCTCCTCGCTCCCAGCGGCGGGAGCGGCTGGGTAGGCGGTCTGGACATCCGGACGCAGGGCGAGGCCGTCAAGGAGATCATCGGCTACATGTCCCAGAAGTTCTCCCTGTACGAGGATCTGACGGTCGAGCAGAACCTGGACTTCTACGGGGGGATCTACCGCATCCCGAAAGAAAAGAAGGCGGCCCGCAAGGTCTGGGCCCTGGAGATGGCCGGCCTCACCGGTCGCGAGAAGAACCTCACGCGGGAACTCGCCGGAGGCTGGCGGCAGCGCCTGGCCCTGGGGGCCGCCATCCTGCACGAGCCCCGAATCCTGTTCCTGGACGAGCCCACTTCCGGCGTGGACCCGATCTCCCGACG
>CAZXXV010000446.1:0-4002 GCA_964644725.1 uncultured bacterium | reverse complement strand
AGACCCACCTCCCAGCTCAGAGAATCGCATAAATTCATGACCGTCCCCCATTACATTTCAGCATAAAGTGATCGGTGGCTTCGTTTCATATAGAAGATGCAGGATGCGCGCTCAGTCAATGTCGAGTATCTTCAGGGTTCGAGGGGGTTGCCCCTCCACGATCAGCTCCACCTCATCTCCGATTCTTGCTCCAAGCAACGCCTTGGCGAGCGGTGTGTGGCTTCCTACGAGGTTCCTCGCAGGATCGCTTGCCCCATCCACAATCCTTACCCTTTTTCTTTCCCCAGGATACTTCGGGTCGTAGTAGGTCACCCAATCCCCGACCCGCACACCAAGAGTCTCGGCTTCTGAGGCCTCTTCGGCGAAGGAGAAGAGGGGCATCTCCGTTGGCTGTCGCTCCGCCTGAGTCTTCGCCTTGGCCTCCGCTTTCTCCCGGGCGCTTTCAACGAATGCAAGCAGACGCCTAATCTGAGTATTGGGATCCCTGAACCAGTCCGTTGACCAGATCCGGTATATCCGATCCTTCCAGCCCATCCCTTCCAGGATCTCCTGGCGGATTCTGTCCCGTTCCCGTACCGAGCGCGCCGAGTGGTACATCGCTCCGTCGCACTCGATCGCCACGATGTACTCGCCCCGTCGGGATGGATTCTTCACGGCGATGTCAATGTAGAACCCCGCCACCCCGAGCTGCGGGACCACCTCGTAGCCCGCGTTCCGGAGGACATCCGCGACCGCCAGCTCGAAGTCGCTGTCTGGCTGTCGCTCCCCGGGCTTCGGTCCTGCGAGGATCCCGTCCCGGACGTACGCCAGGTAATCGTGGAGGGCCCGCACCCCGCGCGACGATTGGGCATCGACGATGATTTCCCCGGGCTGTAAGGAAGTGAATAGCTCGATCCGCTTCCGCGCCCGCGTGAAGAGCACGTTCAGCCGACGCCAGCCCTCGGCCTGGTTAATCGGCCCGAACCGCTGCGCCACCACGCCCTCGCGGTTCCGACCGTAAGTCGTGGAGATGAAGATCACGTCCCGCTCGTCACCCTGCACGTTTTCCAGGTTCTTCACAAAGAAGGGCATGAGCCCCTCGCTCTTCCACTTGTCGATGTACTGCTCGGCCTGCGGGTTCAGCCGGAGCCGCCGATCAATCTCCTCCTCAATGAGGTCACGCTGCGGGATATTGAGCGTGGCGACCCCCAGCGACTCGTCGGAATGGTTGAGGAAGTGCTGGATCGCCGCGTCCGCCACGCGCTTGGCCTCCTCGTGGTTCCGCCGATTGTCGTAGAGTCCCTTGGCCACGTAGTGGTGCCGGAGGCCGAATCCCGCTTGCAGACCGTAAGGCGACGGGAAGACGATGAGCCGATGGTCGTAGAATTCTTTGTTCGAGAAGTGGATCAGCGCCTCATGCTGGGAGCGATAGTGCCAGCGCAGTTGGCGGGGGGGATGGTACCGAGACAGGCAGATATTCAGGATGCTCTGCATGCCCCCCACGGCAGTCTCCTCCCGCTCCTCCTCTCCGTCGACCCCCTCCCAGAAGCGGTCGAAGAAGCTGGTCGGCGGCAGCTGCTTCGGATCGCCTACGATCACCATCTGGCCGCCTCGCGCGAGCGCCCCGATCGCCTCCTCCGGCCGGACCTGAGAGGCCTCGTCCATGATGATCATGTCGAAGTGGAGCTTTCCGGGCTCCAGATATTGCGCCACTGAAAGCGGGCCCATCATGAAGCAGGGCTTGAGGGCCTGGAGGGCCCGGCCGGCCCGGTTGACAAGCTGGCGGATGGGGATGTGGGCTTTCTTCTTCTGAATCTCATGGGCAAGGAGTGACATCCCCGTGAAAGTCTTCGGGGATCCGGACCCAAGGCCCCTCGGTGCCGCCTCCGCCCGCTGGTCGATCGCGTGCGCACAGTGCTTCCCGTTCAGCTTGATGACCTCTCTGTCGAGCTCGATGAACGCCTGCCGTACCTGCTCGTGGCTCAACCCGGAGAACTCGATTAGGGTGGGGTTCTCCCGAAGGATCGCGCGGGCGATAGAATTGCAGAAGAGGAAGCCGAACGCTGGACCGACCTCCGGCCCTGCCAGTTGCCCGCTGAGGACGAGGGTTGTGAGGGTCGAAAGGCCGAGTTCGGACACCCGATTCCAGGCCCTGCTGAACCCTGCCCAGGTCCACAGCTCGTCCAAGCCTGCGAGGGCCCTCCGCGCTCGGTCGCCGACCCCAGTAGCATCTTCGTTGTGCCCCCGCTGCCACCCCTCCCAATCCAGGACCCCGAACCGGTCGAAAGCGCGGGTAGTCGCCTCCAGTGCCTGCCACTTCACCTCGAGGGTCTCCAGGGCTGACCGCAAGGCGAGGAGATTGGCCGTTGCCGCCGGGCAGAGGAGACACGTCTCAATTTCCGCCGGGAGCTCGGCACGCCGGATGGCCTGGCTCCACTCGATCACGGCATTGATCGGTACGAAGTCGGTCTCCAGGGCCTCGAAACGTCCACCAAGGAGGGCCCGCGCTGCCTCCGTGTGCTCGATCGCCCACCGCATTGCAGCTACCGCAAGGGCCTCCTCCACGAGGGCCACCAGTTCCCGGGGGGACGCCGGGGCCGCGAGGTAGCCATCGAGGATCTCCGCGACCTCCCCCAGCGTCTCAGCGGCGGCCTAGAGCGCGTCGCCCAGGAGTGTGAGTGTCGTCCTCTTGCTCATGAGCGTGGGGGGGATCCCGGTGTCCCCGAAGGCCGCCTGTACACGCTCCTGGAGGTTTTCCACCACCCGCCAGTGCGGCTCGCCCTCTGGTGCCCTGGCGGCCAGCCAGTCGATAGTGTCCGCCGGGAGCACGAGGAAGAGCGGAAGGTCGACCGGCCCGCTTACGCCCTCGAAGGCCTTCCGGGCGTGCGCGTACCAGTCGGTCAGCCGCTTCACCATATTGAAATCAGTATCTATTCCCCGGAATAGCTCACCGAGTAACCGGCGTAGCTCAGCATCGGCATCAAACAGGGCCTTGTCGTCGAGGTACGTGACCAAGCTGCGCAGTTCGGCCTCGCACTGCGCCGCCCGCAGGACCCACGGCCGGGCCAGGCGGATGCTCCGGTAGGTGCGTGCCGCTTTCCGCCACTCTGGGCGGAGCGCCCGCAGGAGCCCGGCGCTCGTCCGCATCGCTCGGAGAGCTGCGGCCAGCTCGTTTCGGTGCGGCAGGAGGCTCGTATCGAACAGTGCCTCCACGGCCTCGCGTCTCTGGCGGAGGACGGCCGCCCGCCGGGCAGCCTTCTCCAGGGTCGTCGCAGCCGTAGGCTCGGCGAGTTGGGGCCGCCGGTACGTCAGCAGGTCCAGCGGTGCGGCCCGGGCAGCCAGCAGGGCGGCCCAAAGCGGCACCAGGCCCTGGTGTGTCGGCACGACCTCGACCCCGAGCCGCTGGGCGACCTCGGCAAAGAACGCACAGGCCTGGTGGACCTCATCGGCGAGGCCTTGCAGCACCTGCCCGCGTCGCGGAATGTCCGAATGCGGGATATCCGCCTGATTGAGTTCCCCCGCCTTCCCTAGCGCCTCCCTGGCGATCCCGAGGTCGGCCTGCCCCAGATGGTTGGGGGCGGCGAGCATACTTCGGAGCCTCGGCATCCGTTCCAGGACGTAGCCCACCTGCCTTTCGAGCTCCCGAACGACCTCGATGGCATCCTCGGCGCAGATGCCGGGCAGGAGCTCGAAGGCCTCAGCCCCGGAGGGCAACGGGACGGAAGCCACCTGGCCCCGCAGGCTGACGAACGCAGGGCGGTCGGGTGGCAGATCGAGGCATAGGCGCTCGCGAGCCTGAGCGTACTCCGCCCCCAGCACGTCGGCTGCCTTGGCGAGCTCTTGGACGACCCCGGTCACAACGGGCTCATCGCCCAGGACCAGCTTGAAGGGGTAGTAGCCGAACCACGAGTGGTCCTGCGGACGTCCGCCGATCGCCACACAATGCTCCGCGAGCTGTGTCACGGCCTCTTTAAGGCGCTCGTGATCGGCGTAGGTGCAGGTGCGCGCCAGCGAGTACTCTTC
>CAZXXV010000445.1:0-4034 GCA_964644725.1 uncultured bacterium | reverse complement strand
TCAGTGGCGGCGGAAGCGGCGGAAGAAGAGGTAGAGAAAGACGGCGACCGCCAGGGCAGCCAGGACCGGGGGGCGCAGAAGCAGCGGGAGAAAACGGCTGCTCAAGACCACCAGGATGGCGAGACCGACGTAAGACAAGAGAGGCTTCAGCAAGTCTTGAAAGCCCACCGGCACGCGGGCGGAGGCTGGGCGGCCCTCGAACGACCGGTGGCGGTCGTAGGCGCGGCGGCGCGCAGGATCACTGAGGACCTCAAAGGCCTCGTTAAATTCCCGCATCCGTTGACCAGCATCAGCCTCTCCGCTGACGTCGGGGTGGTACTTTCGGCTCAGGCGGCGATAGGCCGCCTCGATCACCTCAGGCTCGGCCCGCGGGTGCACCTGCAAGATGGCGTAATAGTCCTTGTCTTCGCTGCGCCCGAACATGGTGCGCACTTCCCGGTGGTCGCGCTATTCGCGACGAAAATCAGTTGGGCCTGTTTCCTACACCCTTGGTACGTCTCAACTTGCTAGACGTTCGTCCTCATGCGACATCCACCACTCTTAGCAGGATGCAAGCCTTCGGGATTTGTGAGCTCCCGGCGGCAGTGGCTACGACTGAGACGCTACCAGTGCCCCTACCTCGTGTCAAGCGGCACTCGCGACGGGCTGGGCGTCGGCAATCGTTGGCCATACCCTCCCCTCACCTGAGCTTGGCCTGCACGCTCCGGACCTTGTCGTCCATCGTCTGATCGCGGTCCACCCGCGTGCCCAGCTTGATCACTGTGGAAATCCGCGGGGCGCCCATGGCGTGGACGGTCTCATGGCAGCGCTTGATCGCCGCGAAGACCGCATCCCACTCCCCTTCGATGTTCGTTCCGTAGGCGTGGAGCTGGGTCTTGAGACCGGCCTCTTTCAAGATCCGCTCGCACGCCGCAACGTACTCGGACACGGATACGCCCACCCCGAGGGGAACAACGCAGAGATCAACAATAGCCTTCATCCGGATCGCCCTCCCCCTGTTTGTTCAGTCAAGGATGTCCCCCACTGCACTCGACTGCAGGGAAATAATACCTGTACTCTACCGTCCTCTTCTTTTCCAGAGAATACTCCAAAGGAAATCCCCGGTGTTGTTTACCGAGGGTAACCTGGCTTCCCACGCAAAGCCGGGCTGGCTCCCCCGGGTCGGCGACTGCGTCCGCCCCCAGGACCGTGGTTGGGCCGCCCCGGGATCTGGCGAGCCCAGGCCAGCACGGCCTCCGCACGGCTCAGGCCCGGCGCAGGCTTCGCCGAGCGCCTCGGCGCGCTGCCCGAGTGATTGCCCCGCGCTGTCCCGTTTCCGGCGCAATTCGCCCTCGCGCGGGCCCGCTCATCCGACTTCCGCGCTCGGATAGCGGCGATCCGCTCGGCCAGCGGGATCTCCAGCCGCTCCGCGGGCCGCTTTTCGTAGTCGAACCCGGCGACCTTCTGGCGCGGCAAGCGCTTTCCCATGTGCCGCTCGATGTCGCGGAGGCCCCCCTCCTCGTCCGGCGAGACAAACGTATAGGCGTCCCCTGTCGCCTCGACCCGGGCCGTGCGCCCGACCCGGTGGATGTAGTCCTCCGGCAGGTGCGGCACGTCGAAGTTCACGACCAGTTCCAGCGCCTCAATATCAATGCCGCGGGCCGCGATGTCCGTGGCGACGAGGACGCGGAAGCGCCCTTGCTTGAAGCCCGCGAGCGCCTCCATCCGCTGCACCTGACTCCGGTTGCCGTGGATGCGGGCGCAGGCGATGCCGTGTCGCTCCAGGAAGTCGGCCAGGCGGTTGGCCCGGTGCTTGGTCCGCGTGAAGGCCAGGACGCTCCTGGGCGAGCCCTGCCCCAGAAGCGCCAGCAGGAGATGCGATTTCAGCTCGTGCGGGACCGGATAGACCGTGTGGGTGATGCCAGCCGCCGGGGCGGATTTTCGCTCGACGTTCAGGGCCACGGGATTCTCCAGCAGGTCGTCCGCCAGCTCCACGATGGGCGCCGGCAGCGTCGCCGAGAACAGGAGCGTCCGCCGCCTCTTGGGCAGATGCTGGAAAACACGGCGGATGTCCGGCAGGAACCCCATGTCGAGCATCCGGTCCGCCTCGTCCAGCACCAGGTATTCGAGGCCCTCGAGCCGCGCGTACGGGTACTGAAAGTGATCGAGGAGCCGGCCGGGCGTGGCGATGAGGACGTCCACGCCCCTCCGAAACGCCTGCACCTGCGGCCCCATGGCGACGCCCCCGTACACCGCCGCGCCCGTGAGGCCGGTCTGCCCCGCCAGGTCGCGCAGGTGGTCCGCGATCTGGGCGGCCAGCTCCCGGGTGGGGGCCACGACCAGCGCCCGGGTGGTTCCCCGGCGCTTCCCCAGCAGGTGGTGGAGGATCGGCAGGAGGAACGCGGCGGTCTTCCCGCTGCCCGTCACGGCGGTGGCCAGGACGTCCCGGCCCTGCATCAGGGGCGGGATCGCCGCCCGCTGAATCGGTGTGGGATGCTCGAATCCCATCCGCTGGGTGGCCTGCAACAGTTCTGTGTGGAGTCCGAGTTCTGCAAACGACATACGTACCCCTGTGCTTTCCGCGGGCACACGACGTCCGCGCAGGGATCGGGTGTGACCGCTGTTGTGTCCGGCTTGGTTGAGTGAGGGGGAGTAACGGAGGGATCGCCGGAGAGGCCGCCGTTCAGGCCGAAGGACCTGCCCTATTCTGTTCGTCCCGCTTCAGGGCCTCGATCGTTCCGGCTTCCGTTGCGGTGAGGGCTGGACAGTAGCACGCCAAGCGATGATCTCCAAGTGTTTTTCCGCCGCCTGGCGGCAGGAGCCCGCAGGCCATGAGGGATCGGGCATCCCTCGCGAGGAATCACGTTGCACGGACGGTGCAGGTGGTGCAATACTCCCGCGCATGGCCCAACCGCAGATTCGCCCCCTCATAGCCGCCGACCGGGACGCGGCGCTCGCCGTGATCAATGCGGCCGCGCGCTGGTACCGGGACTTCCTGCCTGCCGGGGAGCTTCACGATCCCGAGATGACGCCGGCCCAGTGCGAGGCCGAAACACAGCGGATGACGTGGTACGGTGCCTTCGTCGAGGGCACGCTGGTGGGTGTCATGGGGCTGGAGTACGCCAAGGATGTCGCCCTCCTCCGCCACGCCTACGTCCGTGCCGAATATCAGCGCGAGGGAATCGGCACCTGCCTGCGGGAGCACCTTGAAGCTCAGGTCCGGGGAGTCCGGCGAATCATCGTGGGGACCTATCGCGAGAACTACAAGGCCCGGAGGATGCTCGAGCGAGCCGGCTACACCCTCTCCCCCGATCCCGAAGCCGTTCTGCGGACCTACTACTCGATCCCGGAAGACCGCCTGAAATCCTCGGTCACCTACGAGAAGTCTCTCTGACGTTGCTTCCAAGCACCCATACTCCGCACGCCGTATCCCCACCGACTCCGCGATAAACAAGTCTGATAAGTCTGCTACGTCCCGTCTCGCTGAGGCGGCGTTTGATGGGCGTGGTGAGTCGCGCTGCGATGACGTCCCCAGCGTCCCGGGCCTCCAACGCCTCGACGATCTCGTGGGCGAAGAAGGCCGCATCGGCCCGGACCCGGACCGTGCGGATCTCGGCGGGCAGCTTGGCCCAGGCCTCGTCCAGGAGGGGGAGCGTAACCGTCGCCACATGCGTGTTGCCGGGGTGGAAGCTCCCGGCCCACACGTCGCGCGTGATGCCGTCGAAGCAGAGCAAGAGCAGGTACGACGGGCGGCCGTGCTTCTTCGGGTTGAACCCAATCGTCGCCTGTTCCTGGTGGCCGTACACCGTGAGTACGGTCGAGTCGAAGTCGAGCACGGCCTGGGTGGAGGGGACAACGGCGGCGCGCAGCACGCGCCGGTAGCGGTCGTGCAGCCGCCCGAAGGCGGTGAGCCCCACACCACCGAACCGGTGGAGGAACCGGCGCAGGGTGGTTGCCTCGGGGTACCCCGGCAATCCCGCAAGGTACTGGAAGGCTCCGTTGCGCCGGAGCGGCTCGGTCGTCTCGATCCGGCCGAGGCCCAGGATCAGCGGGTA
>CAZXXV010000444.1:0-4046 GCA_964644725.1 uncultured bacterium | reverse complement strand
GCTAGCTATGCCGGCGGAGCCAGGCCCGGAGGCGGGCCCAGCTCGTGATGCGTCGGTCTTCCGTCAGCCACCCTCGACGGGCGAAGAGCAGGAGCATCGCCACCGGAAGGCCCACCATTATCGCCAGGACAATCCCCAGCAGCCACGGTCGGTCGAAGGGAATGGCTGTGAAGTTCATGCCGAAGAAACCGGTGAGGAATGCGAGGGGCATGAAGATGGTCGCGATGACGGTGAGCTGTTTCATGACCTGCCCCAGCCGGTTCGAGATGGAGGCCAGATAGGCGTCCAGGGTGTTGGCCACCAGGTCCCGGTAGGAGTCAATGACCTCGAAGGCGCGGACCAGGTGATCGTGCACGTCGCGGAAGTACACCGCCGTGCGTGCGTCAATAAAGGGATAGTCCCGGCGGCTGACCGCGTTGTACACCTCGCGCTGAGGGCTCACGATCTTGCGGAGTTGGACGACGACCCGCTTCACCTCGAAGATGCGCTGCATCCGCGCCCTGCCCGGGGCCTGGACCACGGCATCTTCGAGAACATCAATTTCATCGCCCAGGGCGTCCAGGACCGGGAAGTATCCATCCACCACGGCATCGCTCAAGAGGTAGAGCAGGAAGCTGGTCCCGTTCTGGAGGGCCCGAGGATCGGTCACACAGCGGTCGAACACCCGCTTCACGGCGTCGAGGGGCTGGTCGTGGACAGTGAGAAGGCGGTTCTGCCACAGGGCGACATGCAGCTCGTCCGTCTCCAGCTCGTCGCCCTGGATGGCCCGCAGCGCGTGGATGACCAGGAAGATGTACCGTTCGAACTCCTCGATCTTGGGGCGCTGGTTTTTTTGGATGAAGTCCTCGACGGTGACCGGGTGCACCTCGAACCGGGCCGCCAGCGCCTCCAGGCCCTCGGCCGGTTCACCCTCCGCATCTACCCAGAGGAGGCCGCGAGGATCGTGCAGAACCTCCGGCAGAGAGCTGAGATCCGCAGCCGTCTCGACCCTGCCGTCACCATGCCGGGCCAGGACTCGCAGCACCGTCTCTACCTCCCGGGAGTGGCTGAACTGTCGCCGCCCCTTGCTGCTAGATAGCTGCCTGGCCTGCCGAAGTCAAGAGGAAAGCCCGCCACGCGGGGGGCCCCGCAGGCGCGACCCGCGTTGGCAGGTGTGGCACGATCCCGTCGGATCCGAAGTACCTGCAAGGGCTTCGGGACGTGACGCGCCGGCATGGGGTGGTCCTCATCTTCGACGAGGTCATCACCGGGTTCCGGCTTTCTCCCGGTGGGGTCCAGCAGGTGGTCGGGGTCACTCCCGACATGACCACGCTGGCCAAGATCCTTTCCGGCGGGCTGCCCGGTGGGGCGGTGGTGGGGCAGGCGGCCATCATGAACCGGCTGGCCTTCGGGGAAGATCCCGCCTGGAACCGGAAGGAGCGCGTGTCTCAAGCGGGCACGTACAACGCAAATCCTCTTTCGGCCGCGGCCGGGGTCGCCATGCTGAGCGCCATCGCCGATGGAGAAGCGCACCGAAGGGCCGACCAGACGGCCGACACATTGCGAAAGCAATTGGCAGGCGTGTGGCGTCGCCTGGGTGTCCCGGGGTGCGTGTACGGTGACATGTCGATCGTGAATTACTCGCTGGAAGCGGGGCCAAATGCCCCTCCGGCAATCGACACGCGCGACCATCGCCGCCTTCAGGTGATGGCCAACCCGGATGTGTATCACACCCTGCGCTGTGCCCTGATCCTGAATGGGGTGGACATTTGTCCCCTGCACGGCTGGACTTCGGCCGTGCACACGGACGAAGACGTGGAGCGCACCGTCCAGGGCTTCGAGAAGGCCCTGGTGCTGTTGCGGGAGGATGGTTTCTTTTCCTAAGGCCCGGGCCGCGGCGCGCTTTGGAGTTGACAGGCGCCCGAGCTATGCTAGCATCCGTTCGAAGCCCTAGGGGAGTCCGCCGACAGGGTCCATATGTTTTCGCCCGGGCCCCCTCGAAGGACTGAGACCCGAAGCAGACGTGGCGCTGCGGGGCCGCGCTGCAAGGGACCCTGGAACCTGACCTGGGTCATGCCAGCGTAGGAAAGCGGCTTCTCTTCTTGTGCCGAATCCGCGCCGCATCCCCCGTGGGCGATGCGGCGTTTTTCTTTCGACCGACCCAAAAGCCGGGGAGACCGACAGAAACCGGCCAGAAGGAGAAGAAGGATGATGCGGCATCCAGTCAGAATCGGGCTCGTTGTGGGACTCGTGATGTCATTGGGACTGGCGGCCGGCGCAGGAGCGGCAGAGACTCCGAAGCAGCTCGTGATGGCGGTGACGCCCTCCAACATTCCCACCGAGCTATTCAAGGCGAGTGAGGCCTTCGCCGCCGAACTGGGCAAGAAACTCGGCCTGACCATCAAGGTCTATATGCCCACGGATTATCTCGGCGTGGTGGAGGCCCTCCGGAACAAGACGGCGGATCTGGCCTTCGTCCACCCCGCCGGGTATGTCTTCGCCAACTGGGAGGCCAAGGCCCAGATCGTCGCCGTGGACGTCTGGCACGGCAAGACCAGTTACACGTCCCGGATCTTCGTGCGGAAGGACTCGGGGTTCAAGACGCTGGAAGACCTCCGGGGCAAGACCATCGCCTTCATTGATCCGGGCTCCACCTCGGGATACGTCTATCCCATGGTGATGCTGATCAAGAAGGGCCTCGTCAAGGATCGGAACCCCAAGACGTTCTTCAAGGAGGCCATGTTCACGGGGACGCACGAGGCGGCCCTGCTCGCCCTGCTGAACGGGAGCGTGGATGCCGTCGCGTCGTTCGATCTGGCGCCGGTGCAGTACCTGAAGGACAAGGAGCGGGTGGAGAAGCTGACCTACATCGCCGAGACCGAGCCCATTCCCGAGGCTGGCGTGATCGTCCGGGAGGGACTGGATCCGGCCCTGGTCAAGAAGCTCTACGATGCTCTGATGGCCTTCAACGCCCCCGAGTACCGGCCCATCCTCAAGGACTTTTACGGCATTGATGGGTTCGCCCCGGGAAAGGACAGCGACTACAATCCGGTGCGGGAGGCCATTGACCTCTTAGGCTGGCGGCCGAATCGGTAACCAAAGGCGTTCGGCTGCTCGACCGTTCGATGGTTCGGCTGTTCCCGTACTGCCGAATCCGCCAGGGGCGGAAACCGCCGAACTGCCGAACGATGTGCGGGAGCCGGCCATCTGACATGTGCTCGAGAGACCAGGACATGGCATGATCCGCATCCGTGGCCTTCGCAAGGTGTTTCCGCCTGACAAGGTGGCGCTGGACGGGGTGGACCTGGAGATCGCCGCCGGCGAGTTTGTCATGGTCATCGGGCAGAGCGGCGCGGGGAAGACCACGCTGCTCCGCTGCCTGAATCGGCTGGTGGAGCCGACGGCGGGGGATGTCCTGCTCAACGGGGCACGGGTGACGGGCGCGTCGTCCGAGGCGCTTCGATCCGTGCGCCGACAGATTGGTGTGATCTTTCAGCAGTTCAATCTGGTGAAGCGGGCCAGCGTTCTCGAAAACGTGCTGGCGGGCCGCCTGGGCCACGTCCCGGGACTCCCCAGCCTTCTTGGCCGGTTCCCGCATAAAGATCGCGACCTGGCGCTGGCCTGCCTGCGCCAGGTCGCCCTGGAAGAATTCGCCTCGCGCCGCGCGGACACCCTCTCCGGCGGGGAGCAGCAGCGGGTGGCGATCGCCCGGGCGCTGGCGCAGGAGCCCAAGGTGATCCTGGCCGACGAACCCACCGCCAGTCTGGATCCCAAGCTCACCGAGAGCATCATGGGGATCCTCCAGCGGATCAACGTCGAGAGGCGGTTGACCCTGGTGGTGAGCCAGCACATGCTGGAGACGGCTCTGACCTACGGCACGCGGATCGTGGGTCTGCGGCAAGGGCGCGTGATCTTTGACGGACCCCCGGGCGCCATCACACCGGACATTGTGGAGGACATCTACCAAGGAGGGGTGCAGTGAGGCGCGGTGTCGGTCGCGCGGTTCTCGGGCTCGCCGTTCTGGCGATCTACGGCTGGTTTCTGGCTGCCACCGAGGTGAGCCTGCC
>CAZXXV010000443.1:2647-4067 GCA_964644725.1 uncultured bacterium | reverse complement strand
TTCGACAAGCTCAGGGCGAACGGCCATTGAAATGGACGCTATGTTAGCGCTTATGAGTGGGGTGCCAGGGACCCGCCGCGTCAACCCCTGCGGGCTCTGTGGGCGGAACGGCCCCCACGTATACACAGCATGGCTCAGAGGCGCGGAAGATGTCAAGGCGAGGCTCGCCCAGGGAAGGCCAGCCCCTACGAACGATCCCGGGCGAACCCGGGAACTCTAGGCGCGCAATTCCTTGATGGCTGCCGCGCCGCCGCTCATGATCAGGCCGAAGTCGTAGCTGTAGAGCAGCAGGCGCATGCCCTTGTCGCGCCAGGCTTTCAGCGTCCGGAGGTCGAGGACGTGCGTGCCTGAGGGCAGCCCGCGCCGCCTCGCGGCATCCACGACCCGCTGGATGTGCTCGGTCACCGTCGGGTGTCCGGTGTCCATCACGCCGAGCGAGGCGGAGAGGTCTGCCGGACCCATCAGCGCCGCGTCCACCCCGGGAACCGCCAGGATCGCGTCGATGTCCTCGACCGCCTCGCGCGTCTCGACCTGCACGATCACCATGGTCTCTTCGTTGGCCCGTGCGACATACTCGCGCATTCCGATGGCGCGGTAGTCCGTATTCGTGCGCGCGTTGTTCATGCCACGCTCGCCCAGAGGCGGATACTTCACGCTTCGCACGATCTCCTCCACCTGCGCGCGGGTCCGCACGCGTGGGACCATCACGCCGAGCGCCCCGGCATCCAGCATCCGGGCGATGAAGGGGTACGAGTAATCCGGTACTCGCACGATCGGCGTGATGCCCGCAAGCCGTGCCACGACCATCATGTCGGAGATCGTTTCGAGGCCGTAGGAACCGTGCTCGGCATCCAGAATGAAATAGTCGAAGCCCGCAACGGCCAGTGCCTGCGCGATCGCAGGGGTGCGCGTGTCGCACACCATCGTGCCAACGGCCGTGCCGCCCGACCGGAGCAGCCGCTTGAGCTTGTTCTCGATCATGGATCTCCTCTTGGCCTCCGAGTCTTCATGGAGAATGCTTCAACTGATCCTGCAATGCGGAGTGGCCAGCCCCCCATTCAGCCAGTGTCAGAGGGCAGGGATTTGCTCTCGCGAGGGAGGCAAGCCGCCGCAGGATGGCTTGCGTGCACAGGGGTGTCAAGGAGAATGCGGGAGGAAGACTGGGAAAGGAGACGACCCGGTCACAGCATGAATCACAGCCACGGGCCCTCCCCTGCGAAGATCTGGCGCGGCTTGCATTGATGCGGTAGAATTTGCGATATGAGGAGGCCAGCCATGAGACCGATTCTATTTTCCTTGCTCGCGGCCCTTGCGTTTCCCCCGACGAGTGCTGCCGCCCCGACAGCTCCAGAACCGAAACCCAACCTGCAGCAACCCTCCGGTCAGCCCGCCCACGTTGAGCGGGTCCAGCCCGCCGTGG
>CAZXXV010000443.1:0-2547 GCA_964644725.1 uncultured bacterium | reverse complement strand
CTGCAGCAACCCTCCGGTCAGCCCGCCCACGTTGAGCGGGTCCAGCCCGCCGTGGTGGGCATCGCTGTCCGAGTGCCGCTGGACCGCCCTTCGGCCCTCACCTTGGGCCCCGTGCGGTGGGGGAGCGGAGTGATCTTCGACCCCGCAGGGTACGTGCTGACGGTGAGCTACATCGTGATGGACGCGGAGATCATCCAGGTTGTCTTGCGCGACGGTCGCACAGTTCCCGGGAAACCCGTTGGCTTCGACCTAGAACACGGCCTCGGCGTCCTCAAGCTCGAGGGGGAAGGCCCCTGGCCTGCGGCCCCCTTGGGCGATTCGTCGAAGGTCGTCGTGGGAACGGCCACGACGACAATCGGCGTGGATGACGAGAATAATCTCGTCGTCACCCAAGGCAGTGTCCAGGAGATCCGGACCTTCGCCGGGTACTGGGAATATCTGCTCGATCGGGCCTTCGTCGTGGCCCCGTACAACCCGTCTTTTGGCGGAAGCCCGCTCGTGAACGTCCAGGGCGAGGTCATCGGGATCACCAACCTCAGGATCGGGGAGCGCCCATACGTCAATCTGGCGATCCCGATCGAGTACTTCACCGCGACGAAGGATGAGCTCATCAGGCAGGGGCGAGTGGCGAGCCGCCCGGCCCGCCCCTGGCTTGGCCTGTGGATCCTTGCCGGCCCGGATGGTGTTGTGGTGGCCGGGGCCTCGCCTCGCAGCCCGGCGATCCAGGCGGGATTCCAGCGGGGAGATGTGATCGTGCGGATCAACGGGGAGAAGGTCGAGAGCCAGGAGGAGTTCTACCGGAAGCTCTGGCAGACCCAAGTCGGGCAGGAAGTCAGCCTGGTCGTCTTGCGCGAATCCCGCTTCCACGTCATTACGGTCCGTCCCATCGACCGCTATCAATTATTGCCCCCCATGAGGAAGTAGCGGCCAGGGCCCGGTCCACCTAGTCTCTCCGCGGGCTCACGTCCAGCGCAAGCGCTCGACGCTTGCGACATGCCAATTCGCGTGGACCTCTCCCTCATGAGGCTCAATGAATCTCTCCGCCCCCGATTGACGCGCGGGGATCAGAACCTCGCCCCCCGGCTGCTCACCAGCTTGATCGTCTCGATTAGGGCGGTGGGATCTGCAACCCCCTTCCACGCAATGTCCAGGGCGCAACCATGGTCCACGGTCGCCCAGTTAATCGGGACACCGATCACTACCGCCGACGCACTCATGAAGGCCAGAACCTTGACGGGGATGTGCGCCTGATCGTGGTACATCGCCACGTACGCGTCATATTTGCCGTCCGCGCATCTCCAGAACAGGGAATCGGCCGGCACCGGTCCCATCGCGTTGATGCCGAGTCCTTCGGCTTCACGGACGGCCGGCTCGATCTCCGATTCATCCTCCTCGCCGAACATCCCTCCCTCTCCGGCGTGAGGATTCAGGCCGGCCACGGCTATCCTCGGAGCATTGACGCCGAAGGTTTTGACCGCTTCGTGTGTCGTCCTGATGGCCTCCAGGATCAGCTCCTTCTTGATCAGATCCAGGGCCTTGCGCAGGGAGATGTGCAGGGTCACGTTTGTCACCCGCAGGTTGCCGGCCACCAGCATCAAGAATGGATACTGTGCGCCCGTGATGCGACCGATCAGGCCTGGATATCCGGTAAAGGGTATGCCCGCGTCGTCTGCCGCCTTCTTGCTGTGGGGGCCGCCAACCGCGCCCTGAACCTTCTTCTCCATGCAGAGGCGGATCGCGACCTCGCTGTATTCGATCATGGCCTTGCCTGTAATCGCGTTCGGCTGTCCCTTCGTGAATGAGCCTGCGGGAATATTGTCCAGATCGATCATGCTCGCCGTGTCGCTTTCCCAGGCCGCGTCCTCGACCGTGTCAATGAGCTTGATCTTGCCTGCGATGCCGAACTCGTCCCTCCCCATCTTCATGACCTTGTAGTCGCCGATGAGCAAGGGGCGGCAGTGGTCAAAGATTGACCTCTCGTTAATGGCCTTCATCAGGATCTCCGGACCGATCCCGCTCGCCTCGGCCATGGTGATTGCGACGATGGGCTTTTCCCTAGTGGCCATTTCTGGTCCTCCGGATCGCCGTGGTTAGGGGACGTAGCAGACTTATCAGACTTTTTTCAGAATCGCTTTCGCAAGTTGGTGTGGGTCGAGGTGGCTCTCGCGCAAATACTGGAGGCCGCGGTCAACACCCCGAAGAACCACCATCCCTGTCACGCCAAGAGCCTCAGCCACGCGCGAGGCGGCAAGCCCCAATCCCGTCACTGCGACCGCACTGACGGCAGCTCGCGCGTGCGCGACAGGGCGGCGCCGACTTCCATGAATAATCTCAGCTGCGCCCACCCCGAAAACGGTTGCCATTCGGGTGATGAGGGTCGGGAGGCATCGCTCGCCTCGGGCGCCTGCGCCTGGATGGACCCGCGGTTCCATTTCGCGCAGGACGTGCTCGACGAAGGGCCCGCTACCGAGCACTCGCTCGTCAAATGCCCACCCCTCGCGACCGCGGCGGAGCGTATTTAGGGACTCCCATCCGCCCGCGCTTCGG
>CAZXXV010000442.1:2163-4087 GCA_964644725.1 uncultured bacterium | reverse complement strand
GACCTGCCGGGAGGCGGCGGCGCAAAGTCGCCATCGCCCCACAGGCGGTTTCGCGGCGGCTTGACCTTCTGGCAGTGGATGATTCCCTGCTCACAGAGCGTGGAACGCCACTCGTACTTGATATAGAGTTTCTCCGCCGCCGTGCTTTCCGGCTCGAACGCCACGACCCGCGCAGGAGAGTGTTCCTGCCTGCCGAAGCCGGTACCGGCGCTTTCCCCTTCGGCCTTGGCCGAGGGGGCGTCCCGTTGTGCGGCTTTCGGCGGAGCCTGGGAAAGGTCCGAAGACTCCTCCCGCCGGGGCATCTCCGGATACACCGCAACGGCAATCACCCCCATCGCCGACTCGTCGTGAAAGGCGGCGGCATAGGAATCGCCGGCATCGGTGAAGTAGAAACGGTTGATGGTATTCAGGCTGGTGCGCCAACCCTTGAATTCTCCCTGCCCGTACGGCTCCAGGATGTACATCCGCTCGTCATTTCGAAGCCATGACTTCTTGCCGGAAATGATGTTCCTGCCGTCCACCGCTACCACGACCCCAATGCGCCGGTTCAGCAGGTTGCGGACGATGACGCTGTAGTGCTCGCCTTTCACCGCCTCTGCGTACACTTTTCTGGTTTGGAAACGCGCTGCCACCGGGTACAGCAGGAGCATCCTCCCGTCATCCGACCTGATCTGGACCTCGACGGCATGTCCGCTGATCCCGGCCCAGGCGCCGCCGGCAATCCCCATCAGCAGCACAAGCAGCACACAGACTCTCATAGGTCCCTCCTTGTCTAGGTGTCCTGATGGACAGTTCGCTGTTTTGGTAGATTAGACAAGGGGGATGCGGAAAAAGTTCCCGGACCTCAGAGACGATCCCCCACACCAGTTGCAGCGGGTGCGGATCAGGGTCCGGCCGCCGCTTCAAGTGCTGCTGGTAGGTGGGACGCCGTTGACTGAGTGAACTTTTCATCACAGCGCGTGTGACATTGTGCTTGACCCTGGTGTCTTCCCGAGATAGTTTAGTCCCACCTAAAAATTATGTTTGGAGGAACGGTGCTCAGCGAGGCCGTCCAGGACTACCTCAAGGCCATTTACAAGCTCCAGGCGGGTGGGGGAGCCGTGTCAACGTCCGCCCTGGCGGGGGCGATGGAGGTCACGGCCGCCTCGGCCACAGGCATGGTGAAGAAACTCGCCGGCCTCAAGCTGGTGCGGCACAACCCCTATCAGGGGGTGGTCCTGACCAAGGCGGGACATAAGATGGCTCTCGAGGTGATCCGGCACCACCGGCTCTTGGAACTCTATCTGGTGGAGGCGCTGGGTTGCACCTGGGACAAGGTCCACGAGGAGGCCGACCGGCTGGAGCACGTCATCTCGGAGGAGTTGGAGGAGAAGATCTTCGAGGCGTTGGGCCGGCCGACGCGGGATCCACACGGCGACCCGATCCCGGCGAAAGACGGGACGGTGATGGCGGCGGACCAGGATCGCCTCTCGGACCTGGAGCCGGGGGCGAAGGGAATCATCCGGCAAGTGAGCGACACCGATGCCGAAATGCTCCGGTACCTCGGCACCCGCGGCCTCGTGCCGGATACCGTCCTCGAGGTCCTGGAGAAGGCGCCGTTCAATGGTCCTCTCACGGTCAGGACAGGAAAAACCTCCCATGTTCTTGGGCGCGAACTGGCCAGGCACATCCGGGTCGAGGCGACGCCTGTGGGGCTTCATAGACGCTCTGCCTGAGTTCGGGCGGACCGAAAAGGCCCGCGTAGCGAGAAACTATGGACAACGATCGGTCACATGGAAGCCAGTCTCCTCCAAACGAGTCGCCGCACACGGCCCGGTCGGGAGATGAACGAACCGTTGCCGCCGCGACCGAGGTCTTAGAGGGCAAGAGCCGCGAGTCGTGGTATCGTCGTCTATTGCCGTTCATGGGGCCGGCCTTCATCGCC
>CAZXXV010000442.1:0-2063 GCA_964644725.1 uncultured bacterium | reverse complement strand
GCCATGGCCACCGACCTGGCGGAGTTCCTGGGGGCGGCCCTCGGGTTCAACCTGCTGTTCGGGATGCCGCTCATGGTGGCGGGGCTTCTGACCGGTGCAGTCACTTTCGCCATCCTGGCCCTGGAGCGGCGCGGATTCCGCCCGCTGGAAGCGATCATCACTGGGTTCGTGGGGATCATTGCGCTCTGCTATCTTCTGGAAACCATCTTCGGCCGGCCCGACTGGGGGAAGATCGCGTACCATTCAGTAGTGCCCCAGTTCAGTGGAGCGGAGAGCGTCGTGTTGGCGACCGGTATCTTGGGGGCCACGGTGATGCCGCACGTTGTCTTCCTCCACTCTGCACTGACCCAGGGGCGGATCATTACGCGCGACCCTGACCAGTTGCGCCGCCTCTTCCGGTTCGAGTGCGTGGATGTCACGTTGGCCATGGGATTGGCCGGACTGGTGAACGGGGCGATGTTGATCATGGCTGCGGCCACCTTCTTCGAGAAGGGCCTCACGACGGTGGGAACCATTGAGGAGGCGCACCGGACGCTCGCCCCACTCTTGGGGACGACATCCAGTTGGGTCTTTGCGATCTCGCTCCTGGCGTCCGGCCTGTCCTCGTCCACGGTGGGGACCATGTCCGGCCAGGTGATCATGCAAGGCTTCATTCACCGACAGATTCCCATATGGCTCCGGCGGCTGGTGACGATGCTCCCGGCGTTCGTGGTGATCGCGATTGGACTGGAGCCCACCCGCACGCTGGTCATCAGCCAGGTGGTGCTGAGCTTCGGCCTCCCCTTCGCGCTGGTGCCGCTGGTGATCTTCACCGCCCGCTCCGACCTGATGGGGGTTCTGGCCAACCGTAGATTGACGACGCTTGTGGCTAGCCTGATGGCGTTCCTCATTGTCGTCTTGAACATCTTCCTCTTGTATGAGACCCTCTTAGGCGGAGGATGAGCCTCGTGATCCGAGAAATCCTGGTTCCTCTGGATGGGTCGAGCCTAGCGGAATCGGTCCTGCCGGCTGCATCCGCGTTGGCTAAGGCATTCGGCGCGCGGATCAAACTGCTTCACATCATCGAAGAGCGCCCCCCCGAGAGGATCCACGGTGAGCCGCACCTCACGGACGGGGATCGTGCCCAGGCGTATCTCGATGAGGTCGCGCGGCAGCCCGTCTTCCAGGGCCAGGCCGTGGAGGTCCATGTTCATCCTACGAAGCAAGGGGACGTGGCCGAATCCGTGGTGGACCACGCCCAGGAGTTCGGCGCGGACCTGGTCGTCCTCTCGACCCACGGCAAGGGTGGCCTGCGCGGCTTCCTGTTCGGGCGCATCGCCCTGCGGGCCCTCCAGCGGGGAACGACCCCCATCCTTCTCGTGAACCCGACGTCGGCCGGGGAGGCGCCGCCTTTCACGTGTCGAACCATCCTGGTGCCGCTGGATGGGACCCCCGCCCACGAGCCGGCCCTGTCGGTCGCCTCGACATTGGCTCGCGCATGGAAGGCCGCGCTGCACCTCGAGATTGTGGTGCACACGGTGGGAACCCTCTCGGGTCATGAGGCGGCTACGGGCGTGTTGATGCCGTCGGCCACGCGGGCCCTGCTGGACTTGGCAGAGCGTGGGGCAGAGGAGTACCTGGAGCGAGCGGCTCAGACGCTCAAGGCCGAGGGGCTCTCAACGACCAGCCATGTCAGCCGCGGCGAACCGGCGGCCTGCCTGGTGAAGGCAGCCGACAGAGTCAACGCGGACCTGGTTGTCATGGCGAGCCACGCCAAAGGTGCCATGGATGCCTTCTGGTCCGGGAGCCTGACGCCAAAAGTGGTGGAGAAACTCCGGCGCCCCATTCTGCTGGTCCGGGCGGCTCCGGAAGGCGCAGACCGATGATGGCTGCCGGTTGGGCGTGAGGGTATTGTTCACTGTGCGGTCCAATGCTCATGCGACAATCCAGCCCAGACCGCACAGTCCGGGGGGAGGGCCGAGCACTTGCTGTTCTGGCCGCAAGCGCGAGGGCCTTCCCTGCGAACGAAGCGGTGCGGGAAAGGTTGTAGCATTACTTCCGCACCGCTGAGTGGGTGCGGGGTG
>CAZXXV010000441.1:0-4132 GCA_964644725.1 uncultured bacterium | reverse complement strand
GTCTTGGATCGCCCGCTCCAGCGCCGCTCGTGTCTGGGCGTCGCCCCGGCCCGTGAGCGCCGTGGCAGCCGCGGCGCGCACCCGGGCCTCTGGATCGCGCAGGGCCTCCCGGAGGAGTCGTCCGGCTTCCTCGCCCGGCATGCGTGCCACTCCCTGCGCCGCCAGGGCTCGGACGGAGGCATCGGGGTTCCCGAGGGCCTCTCGACATATGGGCAAGAGGTCGGGAGATGCGAAGCTGGCGAGCGCCGCGGCGGCGCGGGTTCGTAACAGGCCATCCCCGCCCTCCAGCACCTCTCTGAGCAGCGTGATGGCGATCTGGTGAAACAGGATGGGGGAGTCGCGGCCCCCGCGAGACCAGCGGGCCGCATAAGCAGAGAGCGCCTCCTCGGCCCTCCCGGCCGCCAGGAGAACTCGGACGCGGAGGTCATGGACGGGCCAGGCGTCCGGCTGTTTCCGAAGCGCTTCGGCGACGAGATCGAGTGCCTGCGCGTACTCCCGCTGCTGCAGCAGGCGATCCACACGTGCATCGAGGGGGGCCTCCCGGCCGCATGCCATCACCAGGACGACCCCCGCGGTGAGCGCCAGGCCCCGACCGATCGGGTTACGGATCCAGTTCGTCATATTTCTTCGCGGTCCCCCGGGCGCGATCCACGGGATACTTCAACGCATTCTGCTTGAGCTTGGCCCGGGCCACCTCCAGGAGATCCAGGCCCACCGCATCCGCCAGGGACACCAGGAGGATGAGCACATCCGCCATCTCCTCTCCCAAGGGTCTTCGATTCTCCTCCTTCGCCAGGAACGACTCCACCTCCCCGGGGCTCTTCCACTGGAAATGCTCCAGGAGCTCGGCTGCCTCGAGCATGATGGAGATCGCCAGATCTTTGGGGTTGTGGAACTGCTTCCAGTCGCGTTGATCCCGAAAGGCCAGGACCGCCCTCACCAGATCATCCATCGCAAGATCTCCGCAGGATTCTGGGTTCATTGTGACCAATGTTGCCCCGTGAAGCGTGAGACGTGAAACGTAAAACGTGAAAGATCTTGAACCAGAGACGACATCCCCTTACGTTTCACGCTTCACGCTTCACGTTTCACGATTCACGTTTCACGCTTCACGTTTCACGTTCCAGGCCACCCACGACCCGGACAGCCCCTTGATGCGCTGCTCCTGGCGGATCCGTCCATCCGCCTCCAGCGACCGGAGCGCCGCCTCGATCTCCCCGATTCCCAAGCCGAAGAGGCCCGCCAGGAAGCGAGCCTGGGACGCGGCCGCACTCCGGAGATAGGTCACCACGAGCTGCCTCACCGCCTCCTCCCGCGGAAGCTCGAGGGAGGCGTCGACCGGTGCCGGCAGCCAATTGTCCAGCAGGTCCCAGCGGTAGTAGAAGTCCGGATCGTAGATTTCCTCCACCTTGACGATCCACAGCCCTCGCTGCAATTCAGCCATGGCCCGGTCGAAATCAGCGGTCCGGTCCGGGTCGCGCATCGCCACGGCCTTGCGAAGCTCCGGCGTGACCAGCGGGCCTGCGTCGTGAATGGCCTCCAGAATGGCCACGGCCGCGCGGCTCATCCGGCCCTGGCGGTAGTCCACGATGTAATCGCCGCTGCCCTTCCCGTCGCGGATCAGGGCGCAGAACGCCGGCAGCAGGGAAAGCGACACGAGCGTCGGCTTTCCCTTGACCAGCTTGCCGTAATAGGTCAGGCGCTTGGCTGGCAGGCGATCCTTCAGGTCCCAGGTGAGGCCGATCTCGGAGTCGTGGTGAGTGTGCTTGGGCCAGCGCGGATGGCGGCGCCCGCAGACCGCCACGTACAGGCTGGCCACGGGGAGGCCGAAGTCGCTCAGGGTGAAGCAGAAGCCCACATCGTTGACGAACTGGAGCGCGGTCTTCTCTCCGCGGACCTTGAGGTGCGGGAGGCGGCGGAAGGCTCGATCGCGCCAGGCCTCGACTTCCTGACGCGTCATGAAGGGATGGCGCGGGCGTGCCGGCGACATGGCGATCCCTCACAGGGCCGGAGGCTAGGCGATTCCTGACCCCCGGCTCGCGCCATCGTACCCAGATCCGACGCGGGGCGGCAAGCAGAAAGAGACGGCCAGGCGCGCGGCAGGGGACCGGACGCCGCTCAGGCCCTCACCACCACCTTGATGGCCTTGGGATCCTTGTCGGCGACGTCAAACGCCTCAGCCACACGCTCCAGCGGAAATTCATGCGTGAGCAACGGACGGACATCGATCTGTCCCTGGATCACCGGCCGCAATGCCCACGGCGTCCAGATGAACCGCTCCTCCTCCGTATGCTGGACCAGACCGGTCGTCCGGATCTGCAATCCGTCATCATGCCAGCGACCGATGTTCAGGGTCACGGGTTAGGTGATCCAGCTGTAAAGCGCCAGGATCCCGTTGTGCTTGAGCATGGCCGTCGCTTGGTTCATGCTCTTTTCGCTTCCGGCCGCCTCCACCACGACGTCGGCGCCGGGTACCCCGGTCCGGTCCTTCAGGCCGCCCCCGGGTACCCAACCGAGACGTTGGGTGGCGACGAGGCCCGGCGCTCGGAGGGGTGGCCTCGGGGGCAATTGCCCGCGGACCTCTGCAAGTCATCACTAGCCTCAGGGAGTCCCCAGCGACTTCGCCCGGAGCCGCTCTTGCGCAGCCTCGCGACTCATGCCTGCGCGGTCGTAGAGGGCGGCAAGCTCTTCCGCCATCTCGGCCTGCAGTCCCCGCGGCCATGCTACGGCCGCACTCACCCCGTCCCGGAGGGCCACGATGGCGAGATCCAGGCGGCCCTGGCCCTCATAGACGCGGGCCAGGATCCGGTAGTAGGCCGGATTGCCGGGCTCGAGCTGGATGGCCCGCAGGAGGCGCTCGACTGCCGCCTCTGCCTGGCCCGCTTTGACATACGCCAAACCCAGCCCGGCCTGGGCCGCGGCTGAGGAGGGCACCAGGGCGACGGCCTTTTGATACTCCTGAATGGCTGCATCAACCTCGCCGTTCAAGAGGAGGGCCTCCCCCAGCGCCATGAAGCTTTCGTGGCCGGCCCGGAACGCCTGAAGCTTCCGCGCTGCCGCCACCGCCGTAGGGCCGTCCTTTGCCTGTATGGCCACCCGGAGGAGCGTCCTGACGAGAGCCGGGTCGTCGAAATCCTGGAGGGCGATCGCCCGTCGGTAGGCGCCCACCGCCGCCCGGGATTTCCCGGCGGCGTCATAGCTCTGCGCCAGCCTCAACCAGGCCTCGCGCGAATCCATGCGGAGGGTCGCTGCCCGCTCGTAGGCCTGGCTGGACTCCGAGTACTGGCCCCGCTCGAAGAGCCAGGCGCCGAGGCGCATATGGGCTTCGAAGTCATCGGGACGCAGGCGGACCACCCAATCCATTCTCGCAATGGCTGCATCCACTTGCCCCCGCTTCCGGTACACGATGGCCAGGTTGTAGTGCGCGTCCACCAGGTTGGGGTTCAGCTCCGTGGCCCGTCGGAGAAGGGATTCGGCTGCCTCCAGGTCTCCCGCCTGGCCCAGCTCCGTCCCCCGCTCGAGGAGTGCCTGTGCCTCCGGTTCCCGACGGAGCCTCGTCTCCAGTTCCTGCTCTTCCCAGCTCGTCAGCACCTGGATCACCGCGAACCCGTTCTCCGTGGGGAAGATCGGACTGATACGCCCGGGCGGGGTCTTTTCCATCGCCGCCCGGGCCGCCGGCGACAGGCTGGCCGGATTCACCCGGCCCAGATAGCCGCCCCGCTCCCGCTCCGGGCCGATGGAGCGCTCGCGGACGAGCCGCTCGAAGGGCACCCCCTTATTGAGATCCGCGACCGCGGCCCGCGCCTCGGACTCGGTCTTGACCACCAGGATCTGGATCGCCGGGCTCTGAGGCGGTGCGGTCCCAGCCCAGCTCGCCGATAGGGGAAAGGCCAGAGCCAGGGCAAGAAAGATGAGGAGCCGGCGAATGCCGGCTCGTCTGAAACCGGCCCCACGCAGCCTCATTCCACACAGGCCCCCTACGCGAAACACGTGCGCCTCACCGGGCCGTTCCGCTGCGGCCGCTGTCCGCCGGGCCGAGGGACAGGAGGAACCCGGCCAGGGCAAGTGCCCCCGCGAGGTAGAAGCCTCCGGCGAGCGACCCGGTCACGTCCTTGATCCATCCCGTCACAAG
>CAZXXV010000440.1:0-4157 GCA_964644725.1 uncultured bacterium | reverse complement strand
ATCACAAATCCGCAATCGTTAGTGGGGCTTTCCGGCCAGGCGGGCGGCATTCTTAAAGGCGAGCTGTTCGGCGACGTCGCGGGGAAGCTGGCGCAGCCAGGCGCGGATGCCGGCGTGGATCTCCGGCAGGCGATCCCACTGGGACGTCACCCAGGTGTCGGAACCGACCAGGAAGCGGTCCGGGTGGCGGAGGAAGACGCTTCGCCAGGCAGGATCAAGCTGGCCGCCAGGGGCGACGTCACTTCGAAGGGCCAGCTCCACGATGAGATTGGGATACCGGTCAAGCAGCCGTCCCACCGTATCGGGGCCCGAGGACATCCCGGCATGTGCCCACAGGACCCGGACCTTCGGATCCTGGCGGAGGAGTTCCTCGAGCCCCGCGTCGTCCGTATGCGCATACAGGAAGATGCCGCGGCGGACCGCAAACTGCGCGAACCCGCGCACCACGGCGGATCTGGCCTGTCCCGCCGCCATGTGGAACTCCCCGATGCCCCGGTAGATCCCCCGCTGGAGCCGATGTTCTACGTAGGACAGGATCGAAGGATCCCCCGTCCAGGTCGCCATGTCGCCTTGGGTGCGATACGGTCGCAGGATCGGAACGATACGCGCCGGGGCCTTCTCGAACAGCCGGAGCGTCCCATCGTCCGGCGTGCTGGAAACCATGGCCCATCGGACGCCCGCCCGGTCGAAGATCCCGAGTGCCGCCTCCGGCGGATACACGGACCAGTCCGGCTAGTTATAGTGGAGGTGAGCGTCGAAGATGGGCAGCTCTTGGCATAACGAGGGCACGGGCGGGATCGCAACCAAGAGGGTCAGGAGGACACAAGACCAAAACCGCACCGCGTTTTTCCTTGTGTGTCAGGGGCCAAGTCGGGGCGAGGCGAGGACTATTCGGCTCCTGCGGGGACGCTCTCGACAGGCAGATTCTCGATGGACACGTTGACGAGATTCTTCAGTCCCATGCGCTCCGACGCATCCAGCACCTCCAGTCCAACGATGTGCCCATTCGCGTCAAAGTCGAGCGTGACCCCCTCTTCGATATCCCGACTCTCCGCGACGGGGACGTCCCGGAGATGAATATAGAGAGCATCAACCGCTTTGCTGTATTCGATCTTCACGGTCAGTCCCTCCCCCCAGCTCGTTGACGAACGACGGTAATCACGATGAATTCTCCCGCGGTCTCTCGAAAGGTCACTCGGACCACTCCCTCCGGGCCGGGGCCGAAGGCGTTCTGACGCCCCTTCACGCTTGGCTCAATTCTCTGGGGCCGCCGCAGGACCTCCTCGACTTCCTCCTGCGTGATGCCCCGCTGGAGCATCCTGCGGCGAGCGTGCCGGTCAAACCGGGTCGGCTTCATCTGTGCGGGAGTGTACTGGGAATACGAGCATCGGGTCAAGGCCTATTTCCACAGCTCCTCCGGGTCAACCCCCTTGCACCCATGGAGTATCGTTTCGAATCCCCAGCGAAGCGCCGCGGCCAAGACAATAACTGCCTACAAAGCTATGCAGATCGCTGACGCTTGCAAAGAGGGTAGATCCGATTCTGGCAGCGAACCCTTGACATCCGGACCGGGTTTGCGTAGGCTTCGCGCCGATCTATGCCTCTGGATGGGGGCACGAACGATGGGATGTGGACGCCTCCAAGTCAAGTGAGGTCAGGATGACTGACGACATCAAGACCCTGCATCACATGATCACGATCTGGAACGCCTTTGGAACGCCCACGGTCATTCCTCCACAGATGCTGCGAACGCTGGGCGACTACCTGGAGAACTTCCTGAAATCCAGCGAGGGCGAGAAGTACCTTCGAACCCTCGGGTACGCCCGGGCCGAGGCTGCGGCCAGAAAGGGCTGAGGTTGGTCTACTGGCGGGGGGCGGCAGTCACAGCGCCACGCCGGACGACCGATCGTGGACGCCACGCCTTGCGGGACACGCCGCGCAAGGCGTTTCTGTTTTTCTTGCATCCGCAGGCGCCCCGAGGCGGCATCGGATGGAGGAAGCGAAAGGCGCTCCCGTTGACCTCTCCTACTGACTCGGGTAGCATAGCCTTCCCATGTGGCTCCCTGGCCGGAGGCAGGCGGTCTTCCTCCTGCTCGTGGCTGGGGTCGGGGTGGGGGCGACCCTGCACCTGGGGATGCTGCTCTCGCACGGGGCGGGGACGCCTGCGGCAACGCGGACGCCGGACGGGCGCGCCATCTTTGAGGCCCACTGCGCGGTGTGCCATGGCCCGATGGGCAAGGGCGAAGAGGAGGGCGCCAGGGTGGTTCGCCAGAAGATGCCGGACTTCAGCGACGCCGCCGCCATGCGCGAGGTGAACGACCGCTTCCTCTTCGACATCATCAAGAAGGGCGGTTCGCAGTTCGGCCGGTCGAATGCTATGCCGGCCTGGGGCATGAAACTCACCGATGAGGAGATTCGCGCCGTCGTGACGCACATCCGCTCCCTGGCGTCCAAGAACCCGCGTGCGTCTTCCGGCAGAAAGGATAAGCCCTGATTCCCTCTGCGCTGTCTCGCCGCCTGCTGCCCTTCATCTACATCCTTTTCTTCCTCTCCGGCGCGACCGGCCTCCTGTACGAGGTGGTCTGGGCCCGGATGCTGACCCAGATCTTCGGGAACACCACCCACGCCATCGCCACGGTCCTGTCGGCGTTCATGGCGGGGCTGGCGCTGGGCAGCTACGTCTTCGGCCGAATCGTGGACACCGGGCGAAATGCGCTCCTGACGTACGGACTCCTGGAAGGGGGCGTGGGGATCTACGGCCTCATGGTCCCGACGCTCTTTGCCTTGACGCAGCGGGCCTACACCCACCTGTATGGCCTGGTGGATATCTCCTTCGCGATCTTCAGCGTCGTTCTGTTCCTTCTGTCCTTCGTCGTCATCGTCATTCCGACGGCGCTCATGGGCGCGACCCTGCCGGTGCTCAGCCGGTTCTGCGTGACCCAGTTCGCCATCCTGGGCCGGCGCGTCGGGGACCTGTACGCCATCAACACGCTGGGAGCGGTGGTGGGTTGCGCCCTGACCGGGTTCCTCCTGATCTCGGAGCTGGGCCTTCGCGGGACCGTCCGGCTGGGCGCCACCGTGAACCTGGCCATCGCCCTCACCATCGTCATCACGGTGGCCGCCCTCCGCGGGAAGCGCGTCACCCCGGAGAGTGTGGAGCAAGAGGCCCCGACCGCCCCGGGGGAAGCACCGGGACGCTCCCGCCTGGACCTCGCGTTGCTCGTGTCCTTCGGGCTTTCAGGGGCGGCTGCGATGGTCTACGAAAACGCCTGGACCAGAGCCCTCACCCTGGTCATCGGGATGTCCACCTACTCCTTCTCGGTCATGCTCACCACCTTCCTGGTGGGTCTCGGCCTGGGGAGCCTGCTGTACGCCCGCTGGTGGGGGACGCGGCAGATCGGGCTCGCGGGGTTCGGCGTCCTGCAACTTTTGATCGCCCTCTCCTCCCTGGCCACGATCCCGCTGTTCGAGCAGCTTCCCCTGCTGTTCCTCAGGCTGCGGCACGGCTTCGGCGATTCCTTCCAGCAGTTCCTCACCATCCAGATGCTCCTGTCCGCCCTGGTGATGATCGTGCCGACCCTGCTCCTGGGGGCCACGTTCCCTGTGGTCGCCCACATCTACACCCGGAGCCTCTACGTGGTGGGGCGGAGCGTCGGGACGGCCTATGCCAGCAACACCCTGGGTGCCATCGTGGGGGCGTTTCTCGGTGGGTTCCTCTTCATCCCGACGATCGGCGTGCAACACAGCATTGCCCTGGGCGTGGTGGTGAACGCGGCGGTCGGCGTCCTGCTGGTGGCCATGGACGTCAGGGTGCGGCCGGGGCGGAGGCTCTTGGCCGCGGCGGTGATGCTCGTCGTCTCGGTGTCGGCCTTCCTGGGATTCGGGACGTGGGACAAGGGGATCATGACCAGCGGCGTCACCATCTACGCTCACAACTACTCGGGCCTGCCCACGGATGCCCTCCGGCGCGAGTGGATGACGCGGGACGATCTGCTCTTCTACCAGGAGGGCCTGACCGCCACGATCAGCGTGCACCGGTCGGCCGGATCGGACTACCTGTACGAGAAGACCAATGGGAAGGTGGACGCCTCCTTCGGCGACACGCCCACCCAGCTCATGGTGGGGTACCTGCCCATGCTCTTCAACCCCGGGGCGAA
>CAZXXV010000439.1:0-4162 GCA_964644725.1 uncultured bacterium | reverse complement strand
GCATTCTGCCGGGTCCTCATCCTTAGTCTTGTCCTGGCGACCCTGGTCGGCGCGCGCGCCCTTCCCGCCTCCGCGTTTCTTGCCGATCCGGAGAAGGACCTTCCATATCTCGACAAGCTGGAGATCTTCCAGCCCGGCGAGCCCAGCCTCTTGTACTCGGACCGGGACGAACCCTTCGCCTCGCTGGCCCCGGAATTCCGCATCTTCGTCCCGCTGAGCCGCGTCCCGAAACTGGTCCAGCAAGCCATCCTGGATGCGGAGGATGCGCAGTTCTACCAGCATGGTGCCATCAGCCTGAAGGGGATGGCGCGCGCCGCCATTCGCAATCTCGCCTCGGCGAGACTCAAGGAAGGCGGCAGCACCATCACGCAGCAACTTGCCAAGAGCCTGTTCCTCAGCCCGGAACGGACCCTGAGCCGGAAGTTCAAGGAGATCCAGCTGGCCCAGGAGATCGAGAAACGGTACAGCAAGGACAAGATCCTGGAGATGTACCTGAACACCATCTATTTCGGGGGAGGCGCCTACGGCATCGAGGCCGCCGCACGGACCTATTTCGGCAAATCGGTGGGGCAGCTCACGCTGGCCGAGGCGGCGGCCCTGGGGGGTCTTCCCAAGGCGCCGACTCTGTATTCGCCCTTCAACGACGTGAAGCGCGCCAAGGAGCGCCGTGACTACGTGCTGGCCCGCATGGAGAAGGAGGGGCACGTGCCCGCGACGCAGGCCCGGGCGGCGATGCGGCTGCCGGTGACGCTCAGTCCGCTCTTCAAGGGCCGGGGGATCGCCCCGTACTTCGTGGATTACGCGCGGAAAGAGTTGGAGCCGAAGTACGGTCGGGTTCTGCTGGCCAAAGGCGGCCTGCACATCTATACCACGCTGAACCTGGAAATGCAGCGGACGGCGACGGAAGTCCTGCGCCGGGGCCTCGTGGAGATCGAAAAGGCCCAGGTCGCCAAGCGGAAAGCGGGCGGCCCGGACCAGGCCATGTTGGAGGGCGCGTTCGTGGCCCTGGATCCGGCAACGGGCCAGATCCAGGCCATGGTGGGGGGAAGGGATTATGCGGGCAGCCAGTTCAACCGCGCGGTCCAGGCCCGCCGCCAGCCCGGGTCAGCCTTCAAACCCTTCGTGTACGCCGCGGCCTTCGACAATGGGTTCACTCCTGCGAGCCTGATGGACGACTTCCCGATCAGCTACTCGATTCCCCAGAACGGCCAGATGGTGGAATGGAGGCCGGAGAACTTCGATCACCAGTTCCGAGGCTCGGTCACCCTGCGTCACGCCCTGGAGGAATCCATCAATGTTCCGACGGTTCGTCTGCTGGAGGCGGTGGGGGTCGAGCCGGTCATCTCCCTGGCGCATCGGATGGGAATCACGTCGGAGTTGCGGCGAGAGTATGCCCTGGCGCTGGGCGTCTCCGAGGTGAGCCTGCTGGAACTCACCTCCGCCTACGGAGTGCTGGCCAACCGGGGGATGCGCGTTCCGCCGAAGAGCGTTCGCCGAGTGGCCTCGCCCAACGGGGACATCCTGGAGGCGAGCGACGAGGCGGGAGAGCGCGTCCTCCCCGAGGAGATCGCGTTCCTCGTTACCAGCGTCCTCCAGGGCGCGGTGGAGCGGGGAACTGCCAAGCGGGCGAGGATCCCTGGCCGCGCCGTGGCCGCCAAGACCGGGACCAGCCAGGATGCCGCGGACCTCTGGCTCATGGGATACACGCCACGGCTGGTCGCGGGATTGTGGGTCGGCTATGACCAGCCGCGCTCGCTGGGTTCCCACGAGAGCGCGGGACGACTGGCAGCGCCGGTCTGGGCCGACTTCATGCGTCGCGCCCTCCGCGATCTCCCGCCGGAGACGGTAACCATCCCGGAGGCTGTCTTCAGCGCGACCGTGAACTATTTGACTGGCCTTCCGACCGGGCCCGACGATCCCGAGGCCATTACCGAGTTCTTCATCCGCGGCGACGTGGCGACGTCAGCAGCCGGGACGCCGGCTGAGCCGGCACCTGCATCACCCCCCGAGCCGGTGCCTGTGCCACCCGCACCCACCGCCCAACCCGTCGCACCCGACCCCGCAGGCGCCAGTCAACGATAGCCCTGCGTTTCCCGCCGATTCGCGCTGGCGACATCAACTGAGTATCCCCTGCCAGCTCGTCAGCGAGTTACAGCGTCGAGTTCGCCAACCTTCCTCCCTCATCCTCGGAGATGAGGGCTTGCCAATCGAGGGGTGAACCTCGCGGCTTGAGGGTCCAAAGGGTCGGCGGGGATTCGATCAGTGCGCGGAGAATCCGCCGTCTGCGACGATCTCAGCGCCAGTGACGTAGGACGACTCGTCCGAGGCCAGGAACAGGGCCACGCTGGCGATCTCCCGGGGGTGGCCGATCCGGCCCAGGGGGATCGAGTCCTCGAAAGCCTTCCGCTTCCTCGGGTCCTTGAGAGAGGGCGCCTGCATGCCGGTCTCGATGATGCCGGGATGGATAATGTTGCACCGGATGTTGTGCCGGGCGAACTGAACCGCTAAGGATTTGGTAAGTGAAACGAGAGCGCCTTTGGCCGAGGTGTAGGCGTCCTGGGCCACGGTGGAACCACAGAGGGCCGAGACGGCGCCTACGTTGATGATCGAGCCGCCTCCTGATTTGATCAGGTAAGGGATGCCGTACTTCGTGACGAAGAACGGGCCCTTGAGGTTGATGGCCAGGACCCGGTCCCAGTTGGGCTCCGTCGTCTCGGTCACGGATCGATCCCGGTCCTTCCACAGGACGTCGGCATTGTTGTAGAGGACGTGCAGGGCGCCGAAGTTCTTCACACCCGTCTCGATCATACGCTTCACGTCCCGCTCCGCGCCGACGTCCCCCTCCACGAAGAGGGCCTTGCCTCCCCGCCGTTCGATCCGCCGGACCGTTTCCTCCCCTGCCTTGGCGCCGATGTCGGCCACAATGACCCGGGCCCCCTCCCTGGCGAAGAGGAGGGCTGCCTCCCGCCCCTGTCCCATACCGGCGCCGGTGATGAACGCCACCTTCCCCTTCAGGCGCATGCTCTTTCCTCTCGATGTGAAGGCGTTCAGCTCTCAGCGCTGGGCTGTCAGCCCGGACCTGAGAATTGAGCGCTGACTATCCTGGGGAACGTCGAATATCGAACATCGAATGTCGAATAACGAACGGCCTTCTTTCGGCGTTCGCCATTTGATGTTCGATATTCGAAATTCTCCTGCAGCCGAACGCAGGAGCCTATGGGATCAGCAACACTTTCCCGGTGGTTTTCCGGCCTTCCAGGAGGCGGTGCGCCTCGGCCGCGTCCTTGAGGGGGAGCGTCTGGCTGATGCGGAGCTTGAGCTTGCCGGCGGCGATCCAGTCAAACAAGTCCCCCGCCCGCTGGAGCAGTTCGGCTCGCGTCACCGTGTATTGCACCAGCCCTGGCCGCGTGAGGAAGACCGCGTTCTTCGCCAGGCGCGCAGGATCCACCGGGGGCACCGGTCCGCTGGATTGACCGAAGAGCGCCAGGACGCCCCGCACGCCGACGCAGTTCAGGCTCTTGTCAAAGGTGGTCTTCGCCACCGAGTCGTACACGACGTTCACGCCCTTCCCGTTTGTGAGGCGCATCACCTCTGCCTCGAAGTCCTGCTCCGTGTACAAGATGACCTCGTCGGCACCGGCCTCCTTGGCCAGGGCGGCTTTCTCTTTCGTGGACACCGTGCCGAAGACCCGCGCGCCGCGCATCTTGGCGATCTGGATCAGGAGCAGCCCGACCCCCCCTGCCGCCGCGTGGACGAGCGCCGTCCCTCCCTTCTTCAGCGGATAGGTGCTGATGGCGAGGTAGTGCGCCGTCATCCCCTGCAGCATCGTGGCGGCGGCCGAGCGGGAATCCATCCCGCCGGGCAATTTCACCAGCCGGTCGGCCGGCACGACAGCATATTCGGCATAAGCGCCGATGTGGGGCGCGTAGGCCACCCGGTCACCTGTCCGGACCTCGGTGACGTCCGGGGCCGTCGCCGTGACCGTTCCGGCCGCTTCCATCCCGGGAATGAAGGGAAGGGCCGTCTTGTACAGACCCGCTCGGAAATAACAGTCGATGAAGTTCAGTCCAATTGCCTCGACCTTGACGAGCGCCTGGCCTAGACCCGGGTTCGGCAGGGGCACCTCTTCGTACCGCAAGACGTCCGGCCCGCCCAATTCGTG
>CAZXXV010000438.1:0-4179 GCA_964644725.1 uncultured bacterium | reverse complement strand
CCATTGCGCGCTCCCGCAACCTCACCGTCATCGAGGATGCTGCGCATGCCCTTGGCGCGCAGATTGGCGACCGGCCCATCGGCAGCCTGAGCGACCTCACCACCTTCAGCTTTCACCCGGTGAAGCACATCACGACGGGCGAGGGGGGGATGGTGACGACCAACGATCAGACGCTGGCCGATCGCCTGCGAAGGTTCCGCAACCATGGGATCGACCGAGAGGTCCGCCAGCGGCAGGCGACCACGCCTGCGGCGTGGCGGCAGGACATGGTGAGCTTCGGGTTCAATTACCGACTCTCCGACATCCACAGCGCCCTGGGGCTCTCCCAGTTGCGCCGCCTGGACGCCCGACTGAAACGCCGTGAGGAGATTGCCGGCCGATACCATCAGGCCTTCGCGGCCATGCCGGAGGTGACCGCGGCCCCGACACGCCGGGGGACGCGCCATGCCTGGCACATCTATCCCCTCCGGCTGAACCGGGAGCGGCTGCGCCAGGACCGCGAGGCGATCTTCCAGGCGCTCCGGGCCGAGAACATCGGCGTGAGCGTGCACTATCGGCCGGTCCACCTGCACCCGTACTACCGGGAGCGCTTGGGGACCCGGCCGGGGCAGTGCCCCGCGGCCGAGGCGGCCTTCGAACGCCTCATCACGCTGCCGCTCTTCCCCACGATGACCGACGCGGACGTGGCGGATGTCATCACTGCCCTTGGCAAGGTCATCCGGTGGGCACGCAAGTGATCTCCGCCGGTCCGGCATGCGCCGACTGGGTGGCGGATGAAAGATAAAGGCCGCAGGCCCGAGTTCCTGATCTTCGGCAGCCCGGCCATCGGCGAGGAAGAGATCGCCGAGGTCGTGGCCACGCTGCGCTCCGGGTGGCTGGGGACCGGTCCGCGGGTGCAGAGGTTCGAGGCCGATTTCCGCGCCTATGTCGGCTGCGCTCACGCAGTGGCCCTCAACTCGTGCACGGCGGGTCTCCACCTGGCGCTGGAGGTCCTGGGGATCGGCCTCGGCGACGAGGTGATCACCAGCCCGGTGACTTTCAACGCCACGGCCAACGTGATCGTCCACGTCGGAGCGACGCCGGTCTTCGCCGACGTGGACCCGCGAACAATGAACCTCGACCCCGAGGCCGTGGCGCGGGCGGTGACTTCACGGACGAAGGCGATCTTGCCAGTCCATCTCGCCGGACGCCCTTGTGACATGGACGCCCTCCTTGAGGTGGCCCGGCGCCACGGGCTGGCCGTTGTCGAGGACGCGGCCCACGCGACCGAGGCCCGCTACCGCGGGCGTCCCATCGGGTCCATCGGCGACCTGACCGCTTTCAGCTTCTACGTGACCAAGAACCTAGTGACCGGTGAGGGGGGGATGCTCACCACGCAGAATGCGGCCTGGGCCGAGGAGATCCGCATCAAGGCGCTCCACGGGATCAGCCGGGATGCCTGGAAGCGCTATTCCGCGGAGGGATTCCAGCCGTACGACACCTTGCTCCCCGGCTACAAGTACAACATGACGGACCTCCAGGCGGCCCTGGGCATCCACCAACTGGCGCGGTTGGAAACGAACCTCAAGGTGCGGGAGCGGCACTGGCGGCGATACGACGAGGCCTTCGCGGACCACCCGCTGCTCAGCACGCCGGTGCCCGTGGATCCGCGGGATCGCCATGCTCGCCACCTGTACACGATCTTACTGGACCCCGAGCGGGCCGGGATAAGCCGGAACGAGTTCATCGTTCGCCTGAAGGCCGAGAACATCGGCACCGGAATTCACTTCACCCCTCTGCACCTGCACAGCTATTACGCCAAGACCTTCGGCTTCACCCGCGGGCAGTTCCCCTCGGCGGAGTTTATCGGCGACCGGACAGTCTCGCTGCCGCTGTCGGCGAAGCTGACCGGCGATGACGTGGAAGACGTGATCGCGGCAGTGTTCCGGGTGCTGGAACGATGAGCCTGATCCAGCAGAGCGCCCGAACGTTCGTGTGGCAGGTGGCGGGGTTCCTCGCCCTCGTACTCTCCGGCATGGTGACGACGCGCTACCTGGGGCCAGCGGACCGCGGGCTCCTGGCCGCTGCGTATCTCTACCCCCAACTGGCCACGACCCTGGGATCGCTCAGCTTGGGAGTGGCGGTCATCCACCACTACGGCCGGCGGGAATGCAGTTCGGAAGAATTCGCCGGGACGTGTGTCGCGGCCTCGGGTGGGCTGGGAGTGGCCGGCCTCGCACTGCTCTTGGGCGGCGCGTGGCTGGGGGGTGAACCATTTCACCGCGGGATTCCCTGGGTGATCCTTTTCCTGGTCCTGCTGCCCCTTCCCTGCCTGTTCGCTCTCGGGTATTTCTTGACCCTCTTACAGGCTGCAATGGATTTCCACTGGTACAACCTCGTCACCCACGGGCCGAAGCTGATCAGCCTCCTCGCGGTTCTGGTTCTGCTGGCTTCCGGTCGGCTGGCCGTCTGGGAACTGGTTATCGTCGGGACGGTCCTCTCGGCGATTACCTGTCTCGTACCGGTCTGGCGGATGCGCAGCCATGCGCCGGGACCCTGGCGGATCCGGGGGGCGCTGTTCCGCCGGCTCATGGCTGACGGCCTTCGCATTCACCTGGGGGGTGTGGCCATCTTCCTGGCTGGTCGGGCCAATCTGTTCCTGGCGAATTTCTACCTCCCCAAGGCAGACGTCGGATTCCTGTATGTGGCCATCACCCTGGCAGAGCTCGTCTGGTTCATCTCGGTCGCGGCCGAGACGGTCCTCTACCCGCAGGCGGCCCAGATGTCCGCGACGGACGCCGCTACCCTGACCGCCCGGGTCTGTCGACAGATACTCATCCTCTCGCTAGTAAGCGGGCTAGGGCTCGCCGTGCTCGCCCCAGCAGCGGTCGTGCTCTACGGAGGGCGGGCCTTTCTCCCCGCCGTGACACCACTCCGGTTGCTGCTTCCCGGCGTCGTGGCCCTGACCATCTCCAAGATTCTCTCGGCCCTGTGGGTCCGCGAGGGCTGGTTCCTGACGCTGACCCTGGTTGCAGGTGGCACGGCACTTCTGAGCGTCGCCTTGAATGTTGTCCTGATCCCACTATTTGGGACGACCGGGGCTGCCCTGGCGACCACGGTACCTTATGTGCTCAATGCCGGCGTCTCTTTGCTCATTTATCGCCGCTGGGTATCGCGGGACGTCGCCATGGTGTGGCGCGTCCAACGCGAGGATCTGACGCACCTCATGCGGAGTGTGGGCGGCCGGCGGCTCTCGGCGACCGGGCCGGTCCTGAAACCAGAGAAGAGGCTGCCCTGAAGATCCTGCTCCTCCTTGGAGACTTCGGCTTGCCGACCATGGCCGCACTGCTGCGGTCGCACCATCTCCTGGTGGGAGTCGTTCTGGCCACGTCAACGGCGCCGCCGCTGCCGTTGACATTCGGAAGGAGAGTGCGGGCCTGGCTCCGACCCCTTCTCTGGCCGGGAACCCCGGAGCCCGCCCCGCGGGACTTCCGCCCGTGGACAGCCTCCAGGGCCCTCGAGCGTGCACGAGTCCCCCACCTGGCAGCGAAAGGGCTGGACAGTTCGGATCTGTGTCATCTCGTAACAATGTACCAGGCGGACCTACTCTTGAGTGTGGGCTATCCGAAGATTCTGCCGCCTCCGGTCCTCAAGGCGGCGCCCCGCGGAGGGCTGAACGTCCACCCATCTCTCCTGCCGCGATACCGGGGAGCATCTCCCGTGTTCTGGCAGGTCGCGCTGGGTGAGACCCGGAGCGGTGTCACGATCCATCGGTTGAGTGCGGGCATCGACGAAGGACCGATCCTCTCCCAGGTGGAGACCGGGATTGGTGCGGAGGAGACGACGGGCGCCCTCTTCCTCCGGCTGGCTCGGCTGGCAGCCCCCCTCGTGTTGGAGACGGTGGGGCGACTGGAAGCGGGCCCCCTGGCCGAGCGCGCTCAGGACCCGGCGGTGGCTTCTCTCCAGCGGCGCTTTCGGGAGGAAGATTCTGTGATTGACTGGTCGCGGCCGGCGGAGGATCTCGTTCGACTTGTCCGGGCCTGTAACCCCTTCCCGGGGAGCCGAGCGATCTTGGCGAACGGGGAGCAGGTGCGGATCTGGCGGGCCTGCGCACACCCCGGTACGACCGGCACACGTCCCGGAGGGATCGTCGCGCTCCGACGATGGTTCTTCGACGTGACAACGGGCGCCGGTCTCTTG
>CAZXXV010000437.1:0-4180 GCA_964644725.1 uncultured bacterium | reverse complement strand
GCTGGACCGCGGAAGCGCGGAGGGCGTCCGCCGCAACCAGCCGGTCCTGGCTCCGGATGGTCTGGTCGGCAAGGTGGTGGAGGTGACGCCCACCTCCGCCAGGGTCCAGTTGCTCACCGACCCGGTGAATGCCGTGGGCGGGCTGATCCAGCGGACGCGCGTCACCGGCATCGTCTCCGGGAATCTTGGTGCAGGCGGCCGGGTGCGCTACCTGCCGCTGCTGGCCGACGTGGTCGTGGGAGATGAAGTGGTGACCTCGGGCATGGGCGGCGTGTTCCCCAAGGGCATTCTCATCGGTCGAATCACCGCGGTGGAGCGGCGCAGTGGCGCCCTGTTCCAGGAGGCGACGCTGCAGCCCGCCGTAGACCTCAGCCGGTTGGAGGAGGTCCTGATCCTGACGGCCTTGGAGGCCCGCGAGGGTATTGAGTCCGGAACGAGGAGCCGGCAATGAACTGGTTCCTCCCCGGCCTGCTCTTTTGCGCCATGGCGCAGGCGGTGCTGCTCGGTCCCCTGAGCGTGTGGGACATCCGGCCCGATCTCTTCCTCCTCCTGGTCTTCCTCGTCAGCCAGCGCTGCAGCCCGGAGGCGGCGACCGTCCTGGGGTTCCTGATCGGCCTCTGCCAGGACGGACTCTCGGGGGGTCCGCTGGGCCTGCGCGCGTTCACCGACAGCCTCATGGGATTCCTGGCCGCCCGGCTCAGCCACCACATGTACACGGACAAACCCTTGGCGCTCTTCTGGATCCTCCTGGGGGGCAGTGCCGCCGCCGGAGGCATCACGCTGGCCCTCCTGACGTTTTTCCTAGGGCCTCGGCCGCTTGTGCCGGCTCTGCTACGGGTGATCGCGCCCGAGGCCGTCTACACGGCGGCGGTCGGCCTGCTGGTCCTCTGGTTGCCGCGGCTCCGCGCCGCCCTGACCCGACCGACCTGAGGTCGGGACGCACATGGATCCCCTGTTTCCCCCTCCGGCCCAGGCCCTCACGCCGCGCATCCGAACGGCCGTCCTGTGTGTTGCCGTCAGCTTCCTGGTGCTCCTGCTCCGCCTTTGGTACCTCCAGATCCTCGAGGGGGATCGGTACTTCGCTCTCTCCACCAACAACCGGCTGCGGGTGCGCCCGGTGGAGGCGCCACGCGGCTTCATCCTGGACCGGAACGGCGAGATCCTGGTGGAGAACCGGCCCACGTTCGATCTCTATGCCACCCCCGAGGACGTGAACACCCCGAAGGAGGTCGCGGTCGCCCTGGCCGAGATCCTGGGGGTGTCGCCCGGGGAGATCGAAGTGCGACTGGCCGAGGGACGCGAGCGGCCCTACCAGCCCCTCCTCCTCCGCAAGGACCTGGACGAACGCATGATGGTGGCCGTGGAGGAACGGCGGCTGGACTTGCCCGGGATCAGCCTGCGCGTCCGCCCCATTCGCGCCTATCCCAGCGGAGGGATCGCGGCCAATTTGCTGGGCTATGTGAGCGAGGTCAACCAGGCGCAGCTCGCCCGGGAGGAGTACCAGGACTTCCGCCCGGGGGAGAACATCGGTCAGGCCGGAGTGGAGCGGCGCTTCGACGCCTTCATCCGGGGCCTCGATGGCGGCGAGCAGGTGGAGGTGGACGCTCGTGGCCGCGCCCTGCGTCTGGTCAGCCGGATCGAGCCGCGTTCCGGGTCCAACATCTACCTCACCATCGACAAGCGCATCCAGGAGGCGGCCGAGGCGGCCTTCGCCGGGAAGAAAGGGACCGTGGTCGCCATGAACCCGACCACGGGTGAGATCCTGGCCATGGTGAGCCGCCCATCCTACGACCCGAACCTGTTCGCCCAGCGCCTCACGGGGGAGGACTGGCAACGCATCGCCACCGATCCCAGTCATCCCTTGCAGAATCGCGCCTTCCAGGCCCAGTATCCGCCCGGCTCCGTGTTCAAGCTGATGGTGGCCATCGCCGGATTGGAGAGCGGGGCGCTCACTCCCGAGACGAAGTTCCACTGTCCGGGGCAATTCTACCTGGGCAACGTGAAGTTCGACGACTGGAAGAAGGGCGGCCACGGCACGCTGGATTTGCGGAACGCCATTGTCAACTCCTGCAACGTCTACTTCTACCAGGCGGGCCTGCGGGTCGGGATCGAGGAGATCACGCGCATCTCCCGGGCCTTCGGCCTGGGAGAACCTCCAGGGCTTGGCCTGGGTGATGAGGCCAAGGGTTCCCTGCCTGATCCCCAACCCAGACGCCGCGGTCAGCCGGGCTGGTCCGCGGGCAATACCGTGGTCACCAGCATCGGCCAGGGACTGGTGGTGACCTCGCCCATGCAGCTCCTCAGCATGGTCTCGGCTATCGCCAATGGCGGGACCATCTATCGCCCCTGGGTGGTGAAGAAGATCGCATCCCTCTCCGGTGAGGTCCTGGACGAGTACGAACCCGAACCGGTCCGCCAGGTCCTCGTCAAGCCGGAGACCTTGGCCTTCATCCGCCAGGCCATGCTGGGCGTGGTGAACGAGGGCACGGGCGCCCGCGCCAAGGTGCCCGGCATCCCCATCGGGGGCAAGACGGGGACGGCCCAAGTGGTGCGGAAGGGTGAGGGGAAGGGGCAAGCCGACCTCAAAGACCACGGCTGGTTCGTGTCCTTCGCGCCCGTGGACAACCCGCAGATCGCCGTGGTGGTGCTGGTGGAGAACGGAGGGTTCGGCGGGTTGGTGGCCGCACCCGTGGCCAAGGCCGTGTACGAGGCCGCCTTTGGCGCGCGTCAACCGTTCCCGCGAGCGGGGATGGGGACCACTGAGGCCAAAGAGCCAGAGATCGGCGACTGAAATCCGGGGGATGGGGGACAGGGGTCAGGGATCAGGGAGTACTTTTGGCCCCCGACCTCCGGTCCCCGGCCCCTGACACCCAGGAAGGATCATGTTCGACAGACGATTGGCCACGCACTTTGACTGGTGGTTCGCCGCCACGATTCTCGCGATGGCGCTCCTGGGGATCCTCACCATCTACAGCAGCAACGCTCTGGCCATCTCTGCGTTCCGCCGGACCCTGTACCTGCGCCAGATGACGTGGGTGGGGATCGGGGTCGTCGCGCTGGTCGCGGCCTGCCTGGTGAGCTATCGGACGCTGGGCCGCTTCGCCTATGTCATTTTTGGGCTGAGCCTGGTCCTTCTCGTCCTGGTGCTCGTGATCGGCAAGGCCGGCTTGGGGGCCCACCGCTGGATCCGTGTCGGTGGTTTCGCTTTTCAGCCGTCCGAGTTCGCGAAGCTGGGACTGGTTCTGTTTCTCGCCCGGTACTTCGATGACCACCGGGAGACGCTGCGCGAGCCGCGGACCATGCTCGTCCCCGCAGCCCTCACGACGCTCTGCATGCTCCTGGTCCTGAAACAACCGGATCTCGGGACGGCGCTGCTTCTCCTCTTCATCGCGCTGAGCATCATGCTCCTGCTCGGCCTTGACTGGCGACGCCTCGTGCCCTTCGCCGTCGGCGGCGCCGCCCTTGCCCCGCTTCTGTGGATGCTCCTGAAGGACTACCAGCGCCGGCGCATCCTGGTCTTCCTGAATCCCGACCTGGATCCCCTCGGCGCCGGCTACCACATCGCCCAGTCCAAGATCGCGGTGGGCTCCGGCGGGGCCTTCGGCAAGGGCTGGCTCGCCGCCAGCCAGAGCCAACTGAATTTCCTGCCCCTGAACCACACCGACTTCATCTTCGCCGTCCTGGCGGAACAGTGGGGCTTCCTGGGGTGCCTGGTGGTCCTCCTGGTGTACTTCTATCTCATCACCAAGGGCTTCCAGATCGCCCGGGATTGCACCGACCTGTTTGCGGCCATCCTGGCGGCTGGCGTCTCTGCCATGCTGACCATCCAGGTCCTCATCAACACCGCCATGGTGTTGGGCATGATGCCCGTCGTGGGCATCCCTTTCCCTCTGCTCAGCTACGGCGGCTCCTCTCTCCTCGTCACCATGCTCAGCCTGGGCCTTCTCCTCAATATCCACATGCGCCGCTTTATGTACTGATCGCGCCTCCAGCCATCAGCCGTCACATTTCACGTTGACATGTTTGCAGGTTAGAACGTTGAAACGTTCCAACCTGCAAACATGTCAACCGTTAACGGGGGCCCGCCCCCAACCCCCGCCCGCGATCCCCGACGCCCAAAGAAAAGCGCCCGAGCCCTCTCCTCGCCAGGAGAGCGCTCGGGCGCTTGCCGACAGGTCCG
>CAZXXV010000436.1:0-4187 GCA_964644725.1 uncultured bacterium | reverse complement strand
GGGGCGCGAAACAGATCCCCTGTCGCTATCGCTGTCCCTGTCGCTGTCCCTGTCGCTGTCCCTGTCGTCTTCAATAATCACCCCACAGCGCGGGGATCAGGTGGTCCAGACCGAGGGCCCGCAAGGTCTCGGGGCGCGGCCGCCCGGTCTTCCGATCGTACCCCACGGTCTCGTACCAGACGTCCAGCATGTGCTCCCAGTGGGGTTCCACGGACTGGCCCTTCGCCGGCCCGTCCACCGGGGTGGAGGCGTACCGTGGCGATGGCCGCTCCAGCTCCGGTCCGAGGCCGCAGCGCAGATCGAAGGCGCGCAGCAGGGCCGCGGTGCGGCGGCCGAGGCGCATCGCCTCCTCCTTCGTGTAGTCCCAGCCGGTCGCCGCGTTCAGGACACGGCAAAGGGTCTCGACCCAGGTTCGGATGGTGAAGGCGCAGGCGCCCAGGGAATCCTCGAAGTGACGGCGCCCCAGGTGCTTGCCCACGTTCTTCGCCACCGCGTCCGGGTCGCGGGGGTTGATGCGGGCCGGCAACCCGAATTCTGTCGGATGCACGGGGGGTCCCGTCTCGAGCGTCCCCGTGCTGCTGGTGGCCGTGTCCAGCATCTCCTCCCAGCGCGCCCGGTGGTCGTGGCCGCGGGGTGAGGCGCCCTTGCCGGTGTAGATGGCGCACGCGGCCGCCGGGCCGCCTACTGCTTGGGCCGCGCCTTTGACCCCTTCCGCCAGGACGTGGCCGAAGCCCTGGCGATGATTGATCATCTGGAGGAGCTTGGCCGCGGCCTCGACGTCTCCCCAGCGGACCTCGAGGCCCCCCAACTGCTCCTTGGTGAGATAGCCCTTCTCCTGGCACTCCATCACCCAGCCGATGAGCCAGCCGAACTCATTCACGTCCACGCAGGCCCGATCCACCTGAGTGTTCAACCAGGAGATCGCCACGGGGTCGGTGCAGCCGATGGCCCAGCCTGCCCCGGCCCAGCCTTCGTACTCCGGCTCCTCCACCATCTCCCCTCGGTGGGGCCCGGTCGGGATCACCTGCATGTGGCAGTGGTGCATGCCGCAGGCATTGCACTGGTGACCCCGGTGGTCGAAGCCCTTGCGCAGGCTGGGAGCCTCCCAGGCCGCCATGTCGGTGCCTTCGGGGACTACGTTGGTCGTGTAGTTCTTGATGGGCAGGCCGCCTTGCCCGTGAAGATTCAGGACGCCCCAGAGCGTGCCGTACTCGTACAGCGACTTCGCCGTGGGATTGGTCTTCAGCTCGTACGCAATCTCATCCGCCGCCTGGAAGAGGCCCCGGGGATCCGCGACCCGGAGCGCCTTCGTCCCCCGGACGATGGCCACGGCCTTGAGCCGCTTCTTTCCCATCACGGCCCCGCACCCGTTCTTGCTGGCCACGTGGCCGTAGTCCCCGGCGATGGCGGCAAACCGCACCAGGCTCTCCCCCGCCGGGCCGATGCTGTAGACGCTCAGCTGGTGCCCGGAGAGCCCGAGCTGGGCCTGGAGGGCGTCCTGGGTCTCCCACGTGTCCTTCCCTATCAGGTGGGCCGCGTCACGGATCTCCACGGTGTCGTCCTGGATGTAAAGGTACCCCCAGCGGCTGGCCTCACCCTGGATTACGATGGCATCGTAGCCCGAGTACTTGAGGCACGCGCCAAAGAAGCCGTTCGCCTGGGTCGAGGTTCCCCCATTCGTCATTGCCCCGCGGGTCACGACCGAGAGGCCACCGGTCCCCCACACAGGAAGCCCGGCCAGCGGGCCGGTCGCCAGGATCAGGCGATTCTCCGGGTGGTCCCAGGCCGCGTCGGCGGGCACCTCGTCCCACAGGATCTTGGCCCCCAGGCCCGCCCCGCCGAGATACAGGCGCATCTCCTCGGGCGTCCAGGGTTGGCTCCAGACCCTCCCGCTGGTCAGGTCCACCCGCAGGATGTTCCCCGCATATCCCCCGGGAAGCTCCTGCCTCACCGGGTGGTCTTCAGAGCGGATGGCCGATTGTTCAATCGTGGGTTGACGCATCACCAAACCTCATGCGGGGCAACATGCCGACAACGGCAGCAGACAGATGCAAGCGTGTCACGCTAGATTACCTGTCCCGCCGGAAGAGAGGGCCGGCCGAGGATGGTCTCGGGCAAGAGCCGCGCCGTGGTGCCAGCGGCGATGAACGCCGGCTTGAGATCGAAGGGATTGCGGCGCAGGTGCTCTTTCCAGGCGGCGAGGTTTCCGCCCGACTGCACCAAGCCTTTGAGCATCCCGATGTCGTTGGTGGTCCAGATGTCGCGACTCATCCCGAGGATCATGGCCCCGATCACCCGATCCCCCCGCCATAAAAGCTTCCGGTACGCCCACCGTTCCGGCTGCGTCGCGGCGAATGCCTCGGCCGTTGGATCGTCCCACGCGCCGAAGCTGGCGATGTCCAGGTGACAGACCTCCACGATGTTCATCCGGAGGCTTCCGCGATACGTCACGTCTCGACCGGCCATATTGGCACCGGCGACCCGCCCGTGGTCCCTGGCCGTGGGCTCGATGGCATGCAGGGCTGGCTGGCCGGTTACAAGATCGAGACCCTCAGCGACATCTCCCGCGGCATAGACGTTCGGCACATTCGACTGCAGGTGGTCGTCCACCAGGATGCCGCGGTTCACCCGCACGCCGGAGCCGTGCAGCCACTCCAGGTTGGTGCGAATGCCGGTCGCCATGATGACCCCGTCGGCCAGGAGGTCCTCCCCCTCGCGGAAGCGGAGGCGCTTTCTGCCACCGGCAGCCTCGATGGCCGTCAGGGTTGCGCCCGTGCGGATCGCGACGCCATGGCGCCCGAGCCACCGCTCGACCATCTCGGCGCCCGCTGGGTCAATCATCCGCGGCAGGATCTGGGGTGCGATCTCCACCACGGTGAGGCGAGCCTTCAGGGCCAGGAGGGCATTCAGCATGGTGCAGGCGATGAACCCTGCCCCCACCATGACGACGTGGCTTCCCGCTCGGATGTGGGACACCACGCCTCGCGCCTGCGGGAGCGTCCAGAAGCTGTGGACGCCGGGCGAATCCGCTCCCGGCACGGATGCCTTGACGGGGGAGGAGCCGGTGGCGACCAGGAGGTCGTCGTAGTCGAGGACCGTGCCGTCATCCAGCATCAGCCGGTTGGCCGCCGTGTCTACCTTTTTCGCCCGCCGCCCGATGTGGGCCTGGACCTGGAGTTGGGCTAGCCGGGCCGGGGTGGCCGTGAAGACGTGAGACTCGGTGATGCTCCGGCCCAGGTAGTACGGCAGCACCATGCGGGCGTAGGGCCGTTCGGCCGAAACGAGCGTGATCTCGGATGCGCCGCGGTCGTGCTCGCGGATGGTCAGGAGGGCGTTGAGCCCGGCCGTCCCCCCGCCCACGATCACGTGCCGCTGGGCCATCACCGCGCCTCCGCCATGGCGGCCTGCCGCTCCCGGAGGCGCGAGGAGCGCTCGGCGGCGAAGCGTCCGAGCCAGTCCGCGGTCTCCGCCTCGACGTATTCGATGGCGGCGGTCGGGCACGCTGGCGCGCAGGCCGGGGTCCCGTTGCAGAGGTCACATTTGAAGGCCTTCTGCGTCTCCGGATTGTAGAAGATCGTCCCGTACGGGCAGGCGATGGTGCAGAGCTTGCACCCGACGCACTGGTCCTCCAGGACGACCTTGGCCCCCACGGGCGAGATGGTGAGGGCCTCGACCGGGCAGGCGGTCATGCACCAGCCTTCCGCGCACTGCGGGCACGTGTAGGGCGCATAGCTCGTGTGCGCCTCGAAGGGCGAGACCCGGATCACCGAGCGCGCCGGCCGGAAGGTGCCCGTCTGGACGTAGGAGCAGGCCAGCTCACACCGCATGCATCCGGTGCATCGGTCAGGTATGATCCGCAGCAGCTTCATGAAGTGTCCTCGCTCCGTATTTCATGTGACCCGCCTCCGACGTTGAACCTCAAGGCCACTTCTTATAGCACGCCAAGGCCACGCGTCCAAGGCCCTGTTCACTGCCGTCACTGGCGCAGGCGCGATCGCGGCAGTTGACGCCGGGTCCGGGCAGGTGATATCCTTCCGGACGGTCGGCGTCTCACCACCCACCAAGGACGCCTCATCATTCTGCTTGATCGCGCCGGGGGACTTGAATGGCCCCTCGGCCCTTCCCCGCATATTCGGACCCCACCTCGGGGCCTGTGATTGGCATCGGAAGGTCCCACCACCGGACCC